>CADCQX010000426.1 GCA_902803695.1 Oscillospiraceae bacterium | reverse complement strand
TGATGACCGCAATTCATATATCGAGGGTAAGAGCGTACTTATAACAGAATTGCTTAATAAGGCTCGGATCTGGAGAGAAAATAGCACAAATTAGTTATTCCATAACACAAAAAATCACTTGCCGAGATAGAAGAAGCGATGCACTATGCTCAAACTTTGGAATTGTTTTATCTTCCGGCGTGGAAGGCTTTGTTTGGATTATAGTTTAATGGGTAGGATACAAGAGTGATCAGGGGAGTGCTGGATGGCATTTCCCTGTCACACATTTATGAATAGATTGTAAATTACTTTGATAATCAAAATATTACCGCATATTTACCTAAATTTGCCGTATATCTTTTTCATGAAAGGAATAAGATGAGGTCAGAAAGACAAATAAATTTGAAGTGTTACGTGCTTTAGAACTAATGGTTCTGAGCAGATCGGAGATAAATATGAATTATAAGATCTATGACAATAACTCAACAGAATGGGTCCTTTTGATTCATGGCTTAGGTGGAAGCATTAAGACCTGGAAATACCAGATCGAGGATCTTCGCGATTACAATGTAATCGCGGTCGACCTTGAAGGACACGGTGGTTCGACGTTTGAGAAGAGAAAAAGACTTCTTACTAGATCAGCATCCGATATCAACAGCATTCTCGAGAAAGAGAATATCCACAAGGTTAATGTGATCGCATTATCCCTTGGAACCCTGGTAGCAATGGAATTTGCCTATCTTTATACAGAAAAGGTCAACTCGATAATTCTCGCCGGTTTTGTCCTGAATATGGGAATTGGCTATAAGTCTTTGTTGGCAGTTGTCGAGGGAATAAAGTATCTGGTTCCGAAGAAGTTCTTTTATCCTTTGTTTGCCAATATCATGATGCCTCATAAGAATCATAAGAAGTCCAGAGATATCTTCATAAGGGAATCTGTTAAGATGAAATCTATCGCTTTCAGGAGATGGCTTAGTGAGTTGTTCAGGACTCAGTTCAAGTTAAATGAATACATAAATGTTATCAAGAGCAGCAATGTTCCGGTATTCTTTATCACGGGAAATGAAGATTACTTCTTTGTAAACAGTGTAAAAAGGGCTCATAAAAAGATCAGTGATGCATCTTTCAGCTTTATTGATAAATGCGGACATGTATGCAGTATTGAGAAATATCACGAGTTCAATGATCTGGTATTAAACTACCTGAACGGATTGAAAGAACCGAACAGAACAAAAACTATTACAGCATAAAAATATAGGGACTGCTTCTGCAGTCCTTTTTAATTTTGATCCATTATGATATGCAACAATTAGCCCGTTTCTTTTGGAGTAAATTGCAACATTTGGAGTAACCATATGCTAACTTGTGTGATAAACTGAACTCATGAAAAGCATAGAAATGAATTATTTTCCGAATATCATAAAAAAACTTACGGCGAATTCAACGTTAGAAGGAATCCGTTTTAAACGGATTTCAGATTGCATAACGGAGATGAATGCCGGTGAGTCTTCTTTGGTTGCCAATATCGTTATGCCTTATAGCGGAATGGGTATCTTTTATTTTGGCGTTCCTAAGAAGGAACTGATGTCTATGGATAATTTGCCAAAAAGCATGCTTGTAATGAAACAGATTTGTTTCTTCAAATTGAATTATTGTCTTAACGGCAGAGTAGAAGTTTTTATGAGGGGAAAGGGAAAGTACGCTTTTCTCGAGGAGGGTATGGTTGCTTTTGACAGGAACGACGCAAAAACGATCTTGTCCTTTTCAAAGGAAAATTACAGAGGATTTGGTCTGTATTTCAATTTCGATATCATGAGTGAAGAAGAGAGGATGATTTTAAGTTCATTCGGTATTACGAAAGAAAAATCAGAAATGCTCATAGACAGGGATGAAACCTGTTTTGTGGGAAATGCTTCTTCAGAGTTCAAATCAATAGTCGATAGTATAGTAACAAGTATTGATGACAGATCGCTGGATATGGAATTTGCGAGAATCCAGGTCACCAGGCTTCTTTATCTTCTCCTCAATGATGACGTTATTCCGCTTCGCCAGAGTGAATATACTACAGCAGGTCAAAGAAGACTGGCTGCTGAAGCAGAGAAGATGATCCTGGAGAATACCGGCGTCCACCTTACCGCTGAGGATATTGCGCTCAAATTGAATTGTTCAGCTCCGACGCTTAAGAAATATTTTCGAAAGGTCTATGGAGTTCCGATGTATACATTCCTTCAGGATGTTAGGATGAAGAAGGCAGGAGAATACTTAAAAGATACCAAAAGACCAATTGCGGATATTGCGTATGAGGCCGGATATCTTAATCAGAGCAAGTTCTGTTCGTTGTTTAAAAAGACTTACGGCGTTACGCCGAGTGAATATAGACGACTTAATTCGTAACTGATAATAAATAGATTTTTTAGATCCTGACAAAGTTGGGGTCGGGATTAATATGCACTTTTTTTGGAGGTAGACATGTTTGTAGAAGTTAAAAATGCAGTCAAGGAATATGGTGAAGG
>CADCQX010000425.1 GCA_902803695.1 Oscillospiraceae bacterium | reverse complement strand
TCGGAGGTGGGGCGCTTTTTTACGTGAAGGGGATTTATGTGTTAGAATTAATTGCACATACTGTGAATAAAGCATCTCTTGGTTCGGAAGGAGGATTGGATGAACATAGAAATCGAGGTTGCATTAGTTGGGCTAATTGGGGCGTTTATCGGAGCTATAATACCGGCTATAATCCAGTTTATTACCACACGACAAACAATTAAGACCTCAAATGAACAGTTCAAATCTCAATTGGATTTCAATTACAAAGAGCATCAAAGAAAGATAAATCAGATTCAAGAGGAACAGAAGAGGGTTGCTTATGAGAAGGCGTCAAAAGAGTTTCATGCCGAAAACAATCGCTTTTACGATTCACTTTACAGAGGGATACAGTTTTACGATAGGCTTCTAAATGAATTGCATTATCTTAACAACATTTCTCATCCAAATCAAAAAGAGGAAAGAATGAAGACAGGGTTATACCCTACTATTCCTAACAGACTGTATGACATGGTTGATGATATCGACTTACCACAGATTATTGCAAAGCTGATCGGGGCGCTTCGCGCCAATATAGACATCTATAATGCCGCAGTCACCAAAGGTGTTTCAGAAGAGGTATTAGAAGAACTTCTGGGAAAAATATATAGTCTTATCACACCGATAAATGAAGAGCGTTTTAAAAACTATTCGAACGCACAAACATTAATTAGGAATCATGAAATAAAAGCCGGAAGAACTCATTTGAAGAATTTTGATATGACTGATGAATCAAGGGGCGGGGATGAAGCAGATAACGAATAAAGAATATGAGGAATTCCAGAAGTACAAGACCTATAAGCTGAACGGCCGCATTCTGTCTCCGGAAGGACTGCGCTTCATTATCGAGGCTAATGAGTATGACGCTCAGAAGATTGGGCAGTACTTCCTGGAAATGCTGCTGAAGATCCGGGAAAGGACGAGTAAATATGATGGAGGACAAATAGATGGGAATTTTTGATGTTTTTGGAAAAAAGAAAACGGCTACGGTTCAGAGTGCAACAGTGAAGCCACCTGTAAAGGATATCAAAAGAATAATAGAGGACAGCGACAAGGCTATTGCTGACATGCAAAAGGCTGATGCTGCGTTTGAAAAGGATAGGGATATAGAGAAGCGGATAAGGGTATACGAGAAATATCTTCTTGAGAAGCCACAATGGAATTCGTTCAATTTCAGTCTCTCGCTTGCAATGATGTATGTTAAAGCAGGGCATAATGATAAGGCTTGGGACTATTTGAATCAGATGTATTTATGGGCTATCGAGCCTAATGCTATTGGTGGAGACGTTTCCAAAATCCGGTTTGAGCAGTTTAGAATTCTTAAGGCAGAAAAGAGATACAAGGATGCTATGCTTATGCTTGTTTCCAGTTATGTTCTGAGAGCTTATGCAGTCAGGGACATGTATTTTAATAAGCCAAAATTCATTAAGGATGCAAAAACAACCGCAAAGGGAATAGGTTTTTCTGAGGAGCAGTTAGCGCTATTTGCGGATGATCTGGAAAAGAACATAAAGGCAAAAAAGATAAAAGAAACAACTGTGAAGAAGTATTGCTCTGATTACTTTTCAAGATTAGGCTTATAAAGTCGCAGATCCGTGAGTGGACGAAAAAAGAATATGAGTAGCATTCACGCGCGCCACCACGCCGGCGGCGCGCTTCATCGTTCTCTCTTAGACCCATATCGTTATAGGGGGTTCAAAGGGGGGGCAAAGGGGTATTCACGCCCGGAATGTAAAATGTGATTGTATCAAATACCTTAAAGTAGGGGATCCTTGTATGGGTAGTGGTCATATATTGGTCTATGCCTTTGATTTACTGATGCAGATTTACGAGAGTGCTGGATATGGGCAGCGCGACGCAGCAAGAAGTATTCTAGAGAATAATTTGTATGGTCTTGATATCGATGACCGTGCATTTCAGATTGCTTATTTTGCCGTTATGATGAAGGCACGCCAATACAACCGCCGAATTCTAAATGGTGATTATGTACCCAATCTTTATTCAATAAAGGAAAGCAACAATATTAATAAAAATCAGCTGCAGTTCTTTGGCAAAGGAATGAATGAAGAAGAGAAAAAAAGGGCGATAACCCAAGTGTCATATTTGATGGATGCCTTTGAAGATGCGAAAGAGTATGGATTTATTCTTCATATCAATCAATGTGATTGGCGCCTGCTTCATGCTTTTGTTAGTAGCGTCGAAGATGTAATCCAATTAAATTTTGAAAGCCCATTTGTGAACAGTGGTTTGAAAAATTACCAGATGTTTACCACGAATTCTATAATAAAGTGTTCGAGAATAACATGAAAT
>CADCQX010000424.1 GCA_902803695.1 Oscillospiraceae bacterium | reverse complement strand
GTGCCCTTGCACCGGTTGCATACATAAATGAGAGCAGAACCTTATCTCTTAACCCAGTTTCATACCTTTCATCAGGAAGTGCCAATAGTACTTTTATTTCATCCCTTGAAAAATAATCTCGTGCTTTTTTGCTACCACGCTTTATCGGAATCTTTATTATGGAGCTCCTGAATACGGAAGCCGCTTCAAAATCTCTGTTCTGCGCGTACTCTGAAAATGCTGATAGTGCTGACAATCGCTGATTTCTGGTAACAGATTTGCAATGTCTTTCTGTTTCAAGCCAGTTAAAGAATTCCAACAGAGTATCATAATCCAAGTTTGAAAACATTATATCATCAGCTTCAATCCCCTTGACTTCGTGCATAAATCGCAGTAGCAGCATAAAGCTTTGCTTGTAGGATTCTATTGTGTTAGGACTAAGCCCCCGGCTATATGGCAAGTATGTCTCAAAATAATCCTCCAGTAACGACATGAACTCGATCTTACGCCTACTCATATATGATCACCTCCGGAAACAACTCTCCTGAATAATCTTCAAATTTCGTAAGCGTATCTTTAAAGTGATTGCCGCTGTACTTCAGATACTTTTCGGTCTCATAAAGACTATCGTGTCCCAAATATGTTGATAAATACGGAACAGAATCACTTGCTTTTATACCATCACGTTCATTTTTATCGAATGACCTTACAGCAAACGTATGGCGGAAACAGTGAAGACAGGCACCACGACCATTCTTAATCAATTCTCCACCGCTTATTCCGGCCAACTTTCGAATATATCTGTAATAGTTTCCAACGCTATTAGTAGAAATATGATTATGAGTGTCTTCAGCAGGGAAAAGATATGCGTCAAAAACGTTCAGTATGCCCATACCTATACAGTAACGATAAAGAATCTCTGCCATGTCTTTTCCAAATGGAATCAATCGTTGCTTGTATTTTTTTGTAACCCGCAGTACAATCAGATCCCTTTCAAAATCCAAGTCTCCAACCTTAATGTTCACGGTTTCTCCGATGCGCAGACCACAGCAGAACAGCAGGCGCAGAATCAACGGCATTTCTTTTTCCACATATATGTTTTTTCTTGCTCTGGTAACAGCCATTGAGTCAGCAACTGCAAAGATTTTTTCAACATCTTCATCCGAGTAAAGATAAGGAACATAGGTGTCATGTGTTATAAGAGTTCTCGGAATGAAGCAGTTGTAACCTGAATTAAGCAAAAACAGCAGTAACTGCCTTATATAATGAATATGCTGATTGGCGGTATTTAGTGAAATACCCTCGCTAACTTCCTTAATCCAGGATTCGATTACCAATTCAGGTATTTCTTTAATATCATGCTTGATTCGGCATAGATATTCATCAAAGAGAAGTATCGTTCTTCTATAATGTCTATATGCCTCCTTACCGAGTTCCGTCTCCCTTACAGAAAGATGTAGTTTTATTTCATCACGGAAAACCGAATTTAACTCTGGCATCTTACTCCACCTCCCCATACAGAAACGCCCGGAACTCACCGGTGGGTAAAGGCGGCATTAAACTATATCTTCTGAGACTCTCTATGTCTATGCGTGCATAATGTTTAATGGCATTTTTTGAGCTGTGTCCCAACACCTTCCTTACTGTCTCATATCCTATCTCATCGTTGACCATAGAACTTGCCAAAGATGACCGAAGTGCATGAGGACCGCTTTTTCGTTTTCCGGGATCAACCTTTGCTAGCCTGATATATTTCTTCAGGGCTGCCCTAAGAGTTGAAGTTGTAACCGGATTATATGGAGCATACACATTTATGAATATCAAATCCGACTGTGCCGATGGCCTGACAGATAAATAATCCTCAATCGCTGATTTAACATCTCTAAGCAACGGAAGATGAAGAATGTATCCAGTCTTTTCCTGAATGATATCTATGTTAGTTTTATTCTGAACATCCTTGATCCTTAATCTAACAATATCCCCTGAACGCATCCCCATTCTTGATGAAAGAAGGATCATCGCATAATCTCGTTTTCCTAAAAGAGTACTCGTATCAACGGTTTC
>CADCQX010000423.1 GCA_902803695.1 Oscillospiraceae bacterium | reverse complement strand
CACCCATAACTGCAGCAACAGCAGCAACCTCAGGGCTTACGAGATAGCTAGAAGCGGCCGCAGCTCCGGAACGAGCATAGAAGTTTCTGTTATTTGTTCTGAGGGATACAGCGTTAGTCTTAGGAGACTGACCCATACCGATACATGGTCCGCAAGCACACTCAAGGATACGAGCACCTGCAGCGATCATATCTGCAAGAGCACCGCACTCAGCGAGCATATTGAATACCTGCTTTGAACCAGGAGCGATTACGAGGGATACATCAGGATGAACTGTCTTACCCTTAAGGATAGCAGCAACCTTGAGCATATCGTAAAGTGAAGAGTTTGTGCATGATCCGATACAAACCTGATCAACCTTGAGTCCTGCGATCTCAGATACAGGAACTACGAGGTCAGGCATGTGAGGCTTAGCGATCAATGGCTTAAGTGTAGAAAGATCAATAGTGATCTCCTCATCATAAAATGCATCTTCGTCAGCCTTGAGTTCTGTCCATACATCTTCTCTGTCCTGAGCCTTAAGGAAAGCCTTTGTTACTTCATCAGATGGGAAGATAGATGTTGTAGCACCGAGCTCAGCACCCATGTTTGTGATCGTAGCTCTCTCAGGAACTGAAAGAGTCTTAACACCCTCACCTGCGTACTCGAAGATCTTACCTACACCACCCTTAACTGTGAAGATACGGAGTACTTCGAGAATGATATCCTTAGCTGTTGCCCATGGAGCAAGCTTGTTTACGAGATTAACTCTGACCATCTTAGGCATTGTGATGAAGTATGGGCCACCACCCATTGCAACTGCAACATCAAGTCCGCCTGCACCGATAGCGAGCATACCGATACCGCCGCAAGTAGGTGTGTGTGAGTCAGAACCGAGAAGTGTCATACCAGGAACACCGAATCTCTCGATATGAACCTGATGGCAAACACCGTTACCAGGTCTGGAGAATCTGATACCGTGCTTGCTTGTAACTGTCTGAATGTACTTGTGGTCATCAGCATTCTCAAATCCGGACTGGATCGTGTTGTGATCGATATATGCTACAGAAAGCTTAGTCTTAACTTGAGGGACTCCGATAGCCTCGAACTGCAGGTATGCCATTGTACCTGTTGAATCCTGAGTGAGAGTTTGGTCAATCCTGATGGATACTTCCTCTCCTGCTTTCATCTCACCTGACAAAAGGTGATCCTTAATGATCTTCTGCGAAATAGTAAGTCCCATGACTAGTCCTCCGTTAACCTTTATTTTCAAATAAAAAAATTATAATTAAGGGCATAGTTGTTTGTCAATTAAGAAAACACCCATATTTTTCACGTTTTCGACGGTCTTCGTTGTGGTTTTCACCACAAAATGAATTTGGAGCCCCGAAGGACTCCAAATCTGAAATTACTGTGTTTTAACGTTCTATCGCATAATCCTTACAGATCTGCGTAAATTCCTGACTATTGGAAAAACTGTCAAAAACTTCGTCTCTTGTCATTCCTGAACCAAGCTTTTCAATCCAATAAGCCTTGCCCTCAGTTTCAGGATCACGGCCCATGAACGTCTTGTACAGAGTATCAAGATACTCACTGTCACCAAGATTCTTATTCTTGTACTCGGCGCTGTAGAAGAATTCCTTGGCAGCCTGTGTACCGGTAAGCTCATGATTGGTAAGTCCCAGACTCCAGTACTTGAGACCTTCCTGTTCAGGCTCTCTTCCGAGACACTCAGTATAAAGCCTTGTAGCAAAAGCGATAGAATTCTGAGATGCTTCGGACGCCTTTACATAATTTGAACCCGACTTAACTCCGTAAGCGGCACAAAGATTACACCATTCCTCGGAGTTGATAAAACCTTCAACGGCTTTATCTCTGCCTTCTGTCTTAAGGGTATTGAGCCAGAAATTATATCCGTTTGGGTCATCACTTGCATTCCTGTCGAAAAAGGTCTTATACAGCACCTTTACAAACTCTTCATCACTTAATTTCCTGTCCTGGAACTCCTTACTGAGCAAAAACTCCTTAGCACAAGCAGCACCAGTAAGATCGCCATTACCTACGTGAAGACACCAATAGTCCTTCCCTTCTTTTTCTGACTGACGGTTCAAAGCTACCAAATAAAGTCTTTCAACAAAATCTCCGAACTGAAGACCTGAATTCGAGGAAGCATTTGAAACTTCTACCTTCTTGCAGATCTTAAACTCATAAGTTTTCTTGCTTCCTTTGATGATGGAAACAGATACTGCATACTGCTTACCCTTTTCAAGATGAGCTCCGCATGTGTTGTCACACTCAACGCTATCACCTTTGGCTATATCAGTTACAGTGAAATGAAGCGGTGTTTCAGATGTGAAATAGTAATCATCAGTTGCAGAAGGACAGAAAAGATAACTGTTATCAATAACTTCAAAGGTGTCCTTAACTCCTGAATTTGATGAAATATCAGAAAGTTTCTTAAACGAGACATAACCAAGTCCGGTCTTATCAAATGATTTGGCTTCAAGAACAGTACCCTTGCTGTAGTTTTTAAAGCTTCTGGTAAAAGAATAAGCAGAAGTTCCGACATCATTAGCTTTGTACGACATATAGACACCGTTTTCCTTTGTCGTATACGTGTAGTCGTACAGATCATTGTTCTCAACAGTATCGTAACCGGATATGTCTGTTACTTTTGCCAGACTGAACTTTACATATGCTTTTTCTGTGCATTTGAAGTTGCCCGACATAATATCAGATCTTCCGTTGATCTTGAAAAATCCGTTAGCGTTCTTTTCTCTGTCAAACGTATTCCAGGTAAGCTTGCCGTTGTTGTCCAACTTGGAAAAAGTGGAATCCGTATAAAACTGGATCTTCAAGGCGTACTCGCCCTCAGGAAGATTAGTAAACTTAAGCGTAAACCTGGTATCTTTTCCAACCGTCATATACGTAAGGCTGTTCTTTGTATAGATCGTGTTATTTGGCATTACCAGAACAACAATACGCTTCTCTGAGTTAGTGGTGTTACTTATCTTAAGCTTAATATCAT
>CADCQX010000422.1 GCA_902803695.1 Oscillospiraceae bacterium | reverse complement strand
CAGTTATCGTTCCTTCCGATGATATCGAGGCTAAGGCTGCTGTTAAGGCTGCTCTCGATTATGTTGGACCTGTTTACTTGAGATTCGGCCGTGCTGCTGTTCCTGTATTCAACGATTATGAGGGATACAAGTTCGAGATCGGTAAGGCTCAGGTACTCAAGGAAGGTACAGATGTTTCATTGATCGCTAACGGCGTTATGGTAGCTGAGACACTTATCGCTGCTGAGAAGCTCGCTGCAGACGGTATCTCCTGTGAAGTTATCAACATGGCTACTATCAAACCTATCGATAAGGAAGCTATTCTTAAGACAGCTGCTAAGACAGGTAAGGTTATCACACTTGAAGAGCACTCCATTATCGGTGGTCTCGGAAGTGCAGTAGCTGAGGTTCTTTCTGAGGAACTCCCTACAAAGATGAAGAGAATCGGTGTTAACGATGTATTCGGTCAGTCTGCTGATGCTAAGACAATGATGAAGGAATACAAACTTGACGCAGAGGGAATTTATTCTACAATTAAAGAATGGATGAAGTAAAAAAAGAATCTAAGACTTATGTAGAATATTTGGCGGATAAGGAACTTAATGAAGAAAAGTCCCGCCCGTCAGTACAACCAAAAGAGTTAACTAAGGGCGAGAGATCTAAAAAGTCTCTCGCCAATTTTTGGTTTTATAACAAATGGAAAGTGCTTATAGGTACCGTAGTAGTTATTGCTTTGGTAGCTTTTGTGGTTTTCTTTGTCCAGAACTTTAAGAAAAAGGATTTTGCCGTCGTTCTGGTAAACTCCCAGGTTACTGAAGAGTTTAATAAGGCAGTTTACGAATTCGATAATTCGGTAGTGGAAAAGGGAATAAAGGAATCCGGTTTTAAAACGGAAGTCCGGGATGCATACAGACATTATCTTAGAGATGATAAGACTGAAGTAGTCGATGAGAATGTATCAGGAAGTATCCAGCGCTTAAGTCAGGAATTCATGCAGGGTCTTGTCGATGTTCTCATAGTTAATACGAGATGTGCAGATGAATACAATAACAGCGACGGTATATTGCCGATCGATGAAGTTTTGACATCAGAAGAACTCGGTAATATCGGGGAAGACATGTTTTATTATATCAACGGTAAACCAATGGGTATAAAGGTCGAAGCTTCTCCATTTTTGAAAGATCATCTCTATTACAGGGAAGGCGATGACTATATCATCGTTGTTTCAAAGTTTTCGAAAAATACGGATCTCAACAGAGAGTTTATACTTTACATGCTCGCTTATGAATTCTGAGCATCGCGCTCAGGCTTCGGCTTTTCGATCTTAAAGGCTCTGTTGATGAAGAATCCGAAAAGCCAGCTGTCAAAAGCAAATCCAATAAATACATATAGAGAAAATATAACGACGCCAAGTATAGGGATCAGGTCGATCAAAAGATATTTGAACACATAACTGGCAATTACAAAGATGGTGACAGGGATGTTTCCTATGCTTAAGAGAAGGCTGTCCTTGATCATCTTTGAGAGTTTGTTTTCGAAAAGGGATATCATAGGGAAGATATATACCAGTATAGAAGCCAAAATGACAAGAAGCGCAATGATCGGATACTGAAGCCACTTGTATGATGATTCGAGCTTGTTATATACGATGTATATATTACCGCACCAGATAGCCGCGATTATCATGGCCGGAACGAAGACCATCGTAGATTGTTTGAAGTTTTCCTTAAAATATCTGAAATAATCCTTTACTACAAACGGATCGTTGCCCATATGGATCTCAAAAGTGATCCTGTAGAGGGCTGAAATAGATGCTCCGATAGTAAAAACAGGTAATGATGTTAAGAGAAATAAGAAATTAGCTATTATAAGAGTACCCAGTCCTGCAAGGAATCGCATAGCGACACTAGTCCGGCTGAAAAAGTTGCTCATTATATAAACCTCCATGAATATGTACAAATTTAATGACAGTTGAACAAAATGAGGTAGTCGAATTTGTACAGATGGTAGAATTATACAGTTTTGTAATAACCATATCAATCGCGAAACGTTTCGATGATGGAAAAATACAATAATTGCTGCGAAAATAGGGGTCGATAGCAATAATTGTAAAGAAAGATGGAGATTATATGGGTAATATGTAGATGTAATTACAAAAAACAGGCCTAGTTTTCATCAAAATTAACAATAACGGAGGTTATTATGAAAAAAGTAATTGCTAGTGCACTTTG
>CADCQX010000421.1 GCA_902803695.1 Oscillospiraceae bacterium | reverse complement strand
ATCGCCTCATTCTCAATGATCGATTTATATGCTCTGGAAACATCAATATCTTCAACCCATTCAGCAGAATTACATACGATCAAAGCCATATGTTGGCTTATCTCAGCATAGCCTTCGGTTATGATGCAGTATTTTTTCTCCCCGTTAATGTTAAATGAACATGTTCCCGGAAAAAGAGCAAATACAATAGGCATATGTCCGGACATAACTCCAATGGAACCATCTTGAGTAGGCAAAGAGATACTGTCAGCTTTTCCTTCGAAAAAGTTGTGATAAGGCGTTACTACGGTAACCAATATCTGATGTTTCTTAACTTCTGCCATTATACATTCTCGTTCTTATAAGATTCGTAGACATCATCGATATCGCCCTTCATAAAGAAGTGCTGCTCCGGTATGTGATCGAGAGAACCGGAAATGATCTCACCAAATGCTTTAACTGTCTTATCAACAGGAACATATCTTGGAGCAAATCCTGTAGAGTCGGCAGTTACAAAGAATGGCTGAGACAAGAACTTCTGAACCTTTCTTGCTCTTGAGACCATCTGTCTGTCTTTCTCTGAAAGCTCCTCCATACCAAGGATTGCGATGATATCCTGAAGTTCCTTATATCTCTGCAAAGTCTCCTGAACCATTCTGGCAACATGATAATGCTCACGTCCGACAACGTCCTCTGTAAGGATCCTGGAGAAAGATTCCAACGGATCAACAGCAGGATAGATACCAAGCTCAACTACGGAACGTGACAATACGATATTCGCATCAAGATGCGCAAATGTAGTTGCCGGAGCCGGGTCAGTAAGGTCATCGGCAGGAACATAAACAGCCTGGATGGAAGTGATAGAACCATTTTTCGTAGAAGTGATTCTCTCCTGAAGTTCACCGACCTCATTAGCAAGAGTCGGCTGATAACCAACGGCTGAAGGAATACGACCCAAAAGTGCTGATACCTCAGAACCTGCTTGTACAAATCTATAGATATTATCGATAAAGAGAAGTACATCCTTCTTCTTTACATCTCTTAAATACTCAGCCATAGAAAGACCTGTCAAAGGAGCTCTCATACGGGAACCGGAGGTCTCGTTCATCTGACCGAAAACCATTATTGTCTTATCCAAGACACCTGAAGCCTTCATCTCACCCCAAAGGTCATTACCCTCACGGCTTCTTTCTCCGACACCTGTGAAGATAGAATATCCGCCGTGCTCGGAAGCGATATTTCTGATAAGTTCAAGAATAAGGACTGTCTTACCTACACCGGCACCACCGAAAAGACCGATCTTTCCGCCTCGGCTGAACGGTACGAGAAGGTCGATAACCTTGATACCTGTCTCGAGCATCGTCTCTGCAGGATACTGCTCGGTAAATGACGGAGCTTTTCTGTGAATGGACCAATAATCAGCAGCCTTTACTTCTCCAAGTCCGTCAATTGGCTGTCCCAAAGCATTAAAAAGTCTACCTGTGATTTCTTCACCTACAGGAACCTTGAGAGGAGAACCCAAAGACTCACAAGCGACACCTCGCATAAGACCTTCAGTAGCATTGAAGGATACGCAACGAACTATTCCTTCACCTCTTTGCTGAAGGACTTCCGCATATATCTCGGTGTTTTCGTTTGTTATCTTGACTGCATCATTTATATGAGGCAACTCATTTTCATTAAATCTGCAATCGATAACAGGTCCAATTACCTGTACTACTTTACCTAAAGCCATAATAGCTCACCTCTCGTCAAATATTATCAGCCTGCTCGGCTCCGTTAATGATCTCAGTAAGTTCGTTAGTGATCTTAGTCTGTCTTGCTCTGTTACTCAAAAGCTCAAGTTTCTTGATCATCTCATCGGCATTCTTGGAAGCATTGTCCATAGCCGTCATTCTCGCTGTCTGTTCGCTTGAATAAGCCTCCACCATGGCACCGTAGACCATAGCATTAAGATATGTATCGATAAGGAAGTTAAATACGGTTCCGGCGTTCGGACTATATTCCATCTCAGAACCTTCCTCCAAAGCTACACCCGGATCACCGATATTTTCCGGAAGTACTGCAGTAATGGATTTCTTATCAATAGGCACAAGTCTTAAGATGATCGGCTTCATGTTGATGGCTGATTCCATCTTGGTATAGATAAGATAAACAAGGTCATATTCGTTGGACTGGAATTTCTCCTTGATTATCGTAGCCACTTCCCTAGCCTGATAGAAAGTCGGTTCCGAGATCGGATATGAGAACTCCGGATCTACGTTATAACCGTTCTTTTTGAGTTTTTCCTTAGCTAGCTTACCGAAAACATAAAGCGTATAAGAAGTAGAAAGTCCCTTGGCAGTATTATCAAGGATCTTCTTCTGAACGTGCTGCTCGGTTGTCTTAACAACTTCGTTATTGTAAACACCCGAAAGTCCCTGATCACCACTAAGTACGAAGTACGCGATCTTCCAGGTTCCTTCTTTTTTCTGCTCAAGATTACAGTATGGATTATCTATCTGGTAATCACCGTGAAGTATCTCAAGCATACTCTCGGCGCAAAGAGAGAAAAAAGGATAAACTGTCTCATGCAAAGCCCTGGAGCGTCGCATTTTAGACGCGCTGACGAGCTGCATCGCACGTGTCATCTGTCCGATGTCGTCAACACTCTTTATTCTCTTTTTTATTACATTAGGGTTTTCCATACTATGTCTTCTTTGATCTTATTCTTCCCTGTACTCGGTATGCTCGGCTACGAACTTCTCCTTGTACTCATCGTAGATCTTATCGATCTTTTCCTGTGATTCAGGAGTGAATTCGCCGGACTTACTGATGCTCTTATACACACCGTTATAAAGAACGTGGATGTAGTCGAGGAAACCGTCGACGAAATCATCAATATCCTCACGGGCAACAAAGTTCAAACGGTCAGTTGTCGCAATATAGAGAAGCACAACCTGTTCTTCCATATCGAGCGGACTAAACTGCTGCTGTTTGAGGATAGTATTCATTACTACGCCTCGCTTCAGCTGGAGCTGTGTATTCTCATCAAGATCTGAACCGAACTGGGCAAACGCAGCCATTTCTCTAGCCTGAGCAAGAGAAATACGAAGCGGTCCGCCAACCTTCTTGATAGCTTTTGTCTGAGCTGCACCGCCGACACGGGATACAGAAAGACCAACGTTGATAGCAGGTCTTTGACCGGAGAAGAACAGTTCTGACTCAAGATAGATCTGACCATCCGTAATAGAGATTACGTTAGTCGGGATATATGCTGAGATATCTCCTCCCTGTGTCTCGATAATAGGAAGCGCAGTTATCGAACCTCCGCCAAGGTCGGATGAGAGCTTTGCTGCTCGCTCCAAAAGTCTTGAATGGAGATAGAATACATCACCAGGATATGCCTCACGTCCCGGAGGTCTTCTAAGGAGAAGTGATATCGCACGGTAAGCCTGAGCGTGCTTGCTCAGATCATCATATACGATAAGGACATCCTTATGGTGCTTATACATGAACTGCTCGGCAATAGCACAGCCCGAATATGGAGCGATGTACTGCAAAGATGCCGAATCAGATGAACTTGCTGCAACACCGACTGTATATGAGAGTGCATCGTGTTTTTCGAGAGTATTAACAGTAGATACGATAGTACTCATCTTCTGACCAATTGCTACATAGATACAGATAACATCCTTATCTTTCTGATTGATGATCGTATCGATAGCAATAGCTGTCTTACCTGTCTGACGGTCACCGATAATAAGCTCTCTCTGGCCTCTTCCGATAGGTGTAAGAGCATCAACGGCAGTAATACCTGTCTGCAACGGCTTATTTACAGGAGATCTCTCAACGATAGAAGGAGCAGGAGACTCAATAGGTCTCTTGTCGTTATAACGAATGATTCCCTTACCGTCTATTGGATTTCCGAGAGGATTAACAACACGTCCCAAAAGGCCGTGACCGACAGGAATGGAAACTGTCTCTCCTGTTCTCTTACAGATCATGCCCTCAGTAACGGTCTCACCCTTAGTAAGAAGGACAACGCCTACTTTGTCGAGTTCCAGGTTCATGGCGATACCTGTAGCTCCGCTCGAAAAAGAGATAAGCTCCGTAGATTTACATTTATTGATACCTTCAACCATGGCGACACCATCGCTGACGCTTTTAACGGTACCGACTTCGTCAATGGTAGTAACTTTAAGGAATGTTTCCTTAAGTCTTCTTGTTACACTAGTCAGAGTGATGCTGTCATCAGCTTCGATCTCTTCGTCTGTAGCCCAGAGATTTTTGTCATAAAGAGCAGCTGTAGGAGCCTCCTGATATAAGGAGAGAGCTTCCTCGATACTCTCTTTGATCTCTTGACCTGTAAAGTTGGAGATATCATTCTCCTTGATCTCCGACTCGTCCACAACCTTACGATTACGCTTGATGAACTCGCTTATACGGCCGAGCTGGCCCTTAACACTGTAATCATATCTGTGACCCATAGCATAGATAGCAAAACCGCTGATGAGAGATTCATCACGCTTTGCTTCATACTCGTAATTCTTGATCTTATTGATCGAGGCAAAACGCCTGATGATGAGTTCGATTCTCTCATCGTCAAGTTTTTCGGCATAGACGAGCTTTATAAGGATTTTCTTATCACTGCTGTCCATCGATCTTATTCACCTCTGCATCAAGTATGCGGTTTGCGTGCTTCAGACAAAGTTCCTCGAGAGTCTGCTTTGAAACGATCTCTCCGATTACCTTCTCGGAAACTTCAACGGCAAGGTCTGTAACCTCGTCTTTTACTTCTTCAAGAGCTGTCTTCTTGATCTTCTTAACTTCGTCATCAGCCTTCAACAAAGTCTGCTGGGCTTCTTCATTTGCTTTGGAGATAATGATACTTGCCTGGCTTTCTGCATTTTCCTTGGCCTCGTTGATTATCTGAGCAGCCTCGGTCCTTGCAGCATCGATGATCTGCTTACTTTCATCGATTCTTGCCTGAGCATCCTGTTCAGCCTTCTCGGCGCCTTCAACCTTATCCTTAATGAATTTCTGTCTGTCATTAAGAAGCTTCATCATCGGCTTGAAAATGACGAACTTGATGAT
>CADCQX010000420.1 GCA_902803695.1 Oscillospiraceae bacterium | reverse complement strand
TTCATGGTATCAATAACCTCTTTTAAGTCTTCGCCTTTCTTTGTAAGTGAATACTCAACCCTGGGCGGGCACTTCGGGATATACCTTACGTTTCCTTGTTTATTTTCTATACTTACTCAAGCATTTTCTTAACTCTATCCTGATACCCGTCATCTATAGTATAAGCATAGCTTGAAAGCTGAACTTATAATTCAGCCGTTATTTTTATCTCTTTATCGTTGCCTTCGGCATATATCTTTCCGCCATGTGATTCGGTTATGCCTTTGGCGATGGACAGTCCGATGCCGTGACCGCCTGTCTCTGAATTCCTGGATTTGTCCGTTCTGTAGAATCGGTCGAATATGTGTTCACGGTCGTGCTTTGATACGGGCACTGTTGTGTCGTTGCTTACAGACAATAAGATCTTTGATCCGCTCTTCTGAAGTCCTGCCTTAACGGTGCTTCCTTCGGGAGAATACTTGATAGCATTATCCATTAATATCGAGACAAGTTCTCTTATGGCCCTCTGGTCTCCGTTGTAAGCCAGGTCAGGCGTGATCGCCGTCTCAATATTTCTTCGATTGGATTTAGCAAGTCCCCTGAAGGATTCGACTTCTTCTGCGACCACATCTGAAATCGGGAAATCGATCTTTACCAGTTTGCTCTTTGTGCCTTCTTCAGTCTTTGCAAGATAGATCAGCCTGTTGGTAAGTTCTGTAAGTTTTTCTGTCTGCTTCCTTATGTCATCGATCCACTCAGTGTTGCCGATATCCATCCCGACTACATCACAGTCGGCATTGATTACTGCAAGCGGAGTCTTTAATTCGTGTCCTGCATCGGTGATGAATCTCTTCTGCTTCTCATATGCTTCGGCTACAGGTTTTACCGCTGCCTTCGAAAATACTGCTATGAGCGCGAAAACGATCAGCAGGCCGATTACCGAAATGACAGTACTGATCCCGAGGAACGATCTCGCATTATCAAGACTTCTTCCGCAATCGTAAAAGATCACCAGAGTGACGTCGTCCTTGTCGGTTCTTCTGTATCTGTAATCACCGACAAAACCCGTTGTCTTTCCGCTATTGTAGATATTCTCACCGAGTGATATGGCCTCCGTTGAATCAACAGCCGCTATCCTGCCGGTATCAACTGCAACTGCGTTACCGGACTTATCAAAAACTATCGTGAAGAACCTCGCCTCAAATCTCATCTCAGGAGACATCTGGTCTTTACCTCTCCCATCAGGACCGGGGCCGCCCGGTCCGTCCCACATAGTCTTCGGATCAGTATCGGGCGGGAACTCTCCTTCATTAGCCGTAAGGATGTTAAGGACCTCATCTGCATTCCTTATAACTTCTTTGTAATTGAAGATATTAATGAGAGCAATAAGCATGACAAGAACTGCCGTTACCGACACCATGGAAATGACGATGAACTTCCTGCGGAGCTTACTGATCATTTGATTTCCTCCAAAGTGTATCCGGAATTTCTTACGGCTTTTATCTGAACGTTGGCATCAAGAGCAGCAAGTTTCTTGCGCAGAAAAGATATATATGTCCATGCGGTGCTTATGTCAGACTCTGAATCCAGTCCCCAGATCTTATCCATGAACTTTTCAGTAGAGATCAGGATTCCGGGATTCATCATGAGCATCTCCATCATCTGGAACTCCTTGCCCGCAAGCCTGTATTTACTTTTGGGAGAAGAAAGCTCATAAGATCCCCTGTCCAATGACAGGTTGCCGAACTTGAGGACGTTGCCCTGTACCGCAGAAGGCTGCCTTGTAAGAACTCTTATCCTTGCAAGGAGTTCTTGTGTGGCGAAAGGCTTTGTAAGATAATCGTTTGCTCCGGAATCAAGGCCTTCGACTTTGTCATCGATCTCTGATTTTGCGGTAAGCATCAGCACGGGAACGTTATTGCCTTTAGCCCTGATCTCCTTTAAAGCGGAGATGCCATCCTGCTTTGGCATCATGATATCCATGATCACAAGATCATATTCGGTTGCCATTGCATATGCCACTGCCTCTTCACCGTCAAAGACACAGTCGACCGAATAATTACTTTTCGTAAGAATAGCATTTAACGCCTTTGATAAAGATTTCTCATCTTCTGCCAAAAGAATTCTCATATTACACCTCTTAAGTTATGAACCGGCGGCCGCCCGTTATTCTTAATC
>CADCQX010000419.1 GCA_902803695.1 Oscillospiraceae bacterium | reverse complement strand
TAAATACATTTCTATAACACTTTCGTCTTTTACAATGATGTGTATTCCTACCCAATACTCTTCTCCAGCCAAGTAATGCGGATTTTGTTTTTTAACTATTTCCATATCTTTGCTGAGATGTTCTAAACTATCGTACTGATATGCATTCTCCAGTATATCGTCAATGCTATTTGCTGATGATTCTGAAATACTGTGAAGTCCGAGAATATCAACATAATCATATATGGCAATATTAGGGTCAAATGATAAATGATAACTGTCTGCAATTCTGTAAAATGGAATCTCATCATAATCTCCTCTTAAATAGCAATAGCCATTATTTTGTTTTTGAAGATAATAGAAACCATCAAAACTAAGATAAGTGTAGCCAGAACTGGTAGTTTCTTCTACTATTGTTCTTTCTTCATCTCCCCATTTTATTGTGTCTCCATCCTCGAAATTAAATACTTCCTCTTCGGATAAAGCATAGTATCCATTGATAACGAACGTAGCACCAGAATAATCCTCATCAAAATCAAGAATACCTGCAAAATATTCACCATCTGGTAATGCATCGCCCAATTCGATCATTTGCATGATATGAATTGGATTATGTACAGTGGTTTCCGTAACAGAGATCGTTTCAGATGTGTCGATTACTTCTGCTGTAGTAATACATGTATCAGAAATCATTGTTGGTTCTGTGCTTATTTGAACGTCGCTTTCTTTTGAAGATTGAGTTGAACATCCAGTTAAACATGTAGAAAGAAATATAGTGATTGAGATTATTTCTATTAGCATAGAGTTTCTTCTTTTGACCATCCTTAGTTTACTCCCTCTATTAAGAAAACACATGAATTCCAGCGATCTAATTCAGATGCTTGAAATCGAATACTATCAGGGCGATTCAGTAACATTATGATTTGCTATTGATCAAGTAAGTATATTTACTAAATTATAGCATTCATATATTTATGCCTTCTTTTTTTAGTGAAGAATCATTCTGATGTTTCCATTTTATTGAGTGGAATTTTCACAATATTTACGATTTTTCCTCAAAGAATGACAAAGAATTGATATATCTATTAAAAAACCGTGATATAATGAAGTCTCAACGAAGTTAAGGAGAAAACTGATGGGGAAGGCAGATAAATACAATCAGATGATTCAATTGATGAAGGGCATCCACAAGATGTGTTCCAATTGGAGAGGCGATTGTCAGAGATGTCCGTTCCATATGGACATGTGCGTTTTCGGAGAGCCAATGCCAAAGTCATGGCTGTTCGAAGATGATGATGACGAAGATGAAGAAGTAGCAGCTAAGGCAAAAGAGATCGATGAGGTAGAAGCTGAGATCGAGGCAGCCCCGCCGGTAGAGAATGCATTTGTACCGCTGGTAAGAGAACCTGTAGTCGATGTATCTGAGATAGAAGAGGCAATAGAGCAACCGGTAGAGGAGAAGAAGGCTCCTGTTCCTGAGAAGGTTGAGAAGCCGAAGCCGGTTGAGCCTTTTAAGATAGAGAAGGCAGAGAAAAAGGCTGAGAAAACTGAAGAAGTATTGCCGATGGATGATTCTGACGGAACATGGATCGTAAGTACGACAATGGGAAGCGTTTTGACCAAGTACGTATTTATCTGTTCCAAGTGCGGATTTAAGAGAGAGTCAGTCTTCTCGATCCCGCCGATGAAGTTCTGTCCGGAGTGTGATAAGAGAAAAAAGCAAAAGGCGTAATCCAAAAGCCTACTTATACGATTTGGAAAAGCGAGGGTGGTCAGCAGTGGGCCACCCTCGTTTTATGCGCATTTTTCCGGCTTTTTCTTTTGTCTGTTTTCCGATTTTACGAATTAAGGAACAGTTAAGAAATAAGCAAGAAACAGGTTAAGACCTCCGGTCTCCCTTGGACTATAGTAGTGTCATAAGGTGAGATACGGAGGTTTTACCATGACAGAAAAAACAACACTTCTCAAAGCAAAGGATCTTTGCAAGACATTTTCGAACGAATCCGTTCAGCAGCACGTTCTGAAGAATCTTAATCTTTCCATCTATGACGGAGATTTTACCGTTGTAATGGGTAACTCGGGATCAGGCAAGAGCACACTTCTTTACGCTCTCTCCGGAATGGACAGACCGTCACTCGGAACAGTTACCTATTATGTGGATAACAAGGAGATCGAGATCTCAGGATTTTCCAATGACAAACTGGCATTATTCAGAAGAGACAATGCGGGATTTGTTTTCCAACAGAATTATCTTAACGATTCCATGAGTGCCATGGATAACGTAATGATCAGCGGACTTCTTAAGACCAAGGACAGAAAGGCACTGGCTGATAAGACTAAGAAACTTCTGGGTAAGGTCGAGATCACAGAAGCCGATTATAAGAAATTCCCGACTCAGTTATCAGGCGGACAGCTTCAAAGAGTTGCGGTAATCAGAGGAATCATCAATGACCCTAAGATACTCTTTGCTGATGAGCCTACGGGAGCTCTGAATTCACAGAATACAACGAACGTACTCGATATCCTCTCGGAAATTAACAAGGGCGGACAGAGCATCGTAATGGTCACACATACGGTCATGGCTGCTGAGAGAGGCAACAGAGTTATCTACCTGTCGGACGGTGTCATCGCTGATGAGGTCGATCTCGGTAAGTATGCGGGAGACTACAGGGATGAATCTAATCCGAACAGGGCTGCGGCACTCGAGAGGCACAACAAACTGAAGAATTTCCTTCAGGAGCAGGGTTGGTAAGGAGCCAGAGATGAACAACATTTTTATGATCGTTAAGAATAATATGAAGAAGCAGAAAGGTGACATGATCACTTTTCTTATCATGACGATAGTTGCTTCTTTTCTTATCTTCAATTCTGTTACCGTGTTCATGGGGATAAGCAGGATTTTTGATAATAGATTTGATGAAGTAAACGGACCTGATTTTTTCTTATTCGTAGCTGATGATGAAGAAACAGCAAGATGTGCGGATGAGGCTTTAAGGAAAAACGGGATAGATACATATGAAGCAACTTCGGTACTGTATGCGAATTGTGAGTATAAGAACAAAGATGCAGATGAGTTCTCGAACTTCCAGTTCTTTTTCGAGAAATATACGAATGATAATAAGATCCTGGATGTTATTCCTGATGATGTAAAGTTAGCTGATGATGAGGTAATGGTCCCTTACACAATGAAGGCAATGTTCGCCGAGGGCGATACCCTTGTTATCAGGTTAGGAGAGAAGACATTCGATCTTAAGGTCAAGGGATATTCTGAGAACCCGCTGTTCTGCACGACCAATGCGGCTTCACTGTACTATGTTTACATTGCTCCTTCCATGTACGAGAAAATGGACGTAGAAGCAGGGAATAACTATCTGACTTCGCCGATCAACAGATTCAGTTTCTATAAGAGCAAGGTGGACTTTGAAGTCAAGGACTATAACAGTCTGCTCCAGAAAATAACGGATGACTATAGTGAACTTATTGAAGATTATCAGGCTGAACATCCCGAGACAGATTATTCGATCGTACTGAGTGCTTACTGGCAGCTTCTTAGGATGGCGGATATGATCGTGCCGGTTACTATGGGCAGCGTTATCTTCAGTTTTGCCATTTTGATGCTTGTTATCTCCTTAGTTATAACATCCTTCAGCGTGAATAACTTCATACAAAGGAATATGAAGAATATCGGTATCATGGAAGCATGCGGATATACGGTAAAGGAGCTTAGGAAAGCTTTGACGGTACAGATCATGTCCGTAGAGATCCTCGGAACATTGACTGGTATTATTCTGGGAGCAGTTTCTGTTTCATTTATGAGTGATGCGTTCACATCGATCGCAGGTCTTACCTGGAATAATGCAGTTAATCCGGCCATAGCCGTTATTACAGCTCTGATCATTCTTCTTCCTGTATATATCGCAGTTCGTATAATGAGCAGAAAGTTTATCGGCATCACTGTGCTTGATGCACTTCGCGGAGGCATCAGTTCACATAACTTCAAGAAGAACCATTTCTCATTCGAGAAGACCGCGCTTCCTATTCCGTTAGTCCTTTCATTGAAGGATACCTTCGGAAGCGTAAAGAAGAATACAGCAATGATCCTTATCATGGCTATCCTTACGTTCTCAGTAGTTTTCGCGATGTCTTCAAGTGAGAATATGACCTCGTCTGACGGCGGTCTCATTCAATCGATGGGCTTTGATTACGGTGATATCATGGTGTCCACTGAAGCAGGTTTGGGTGATGATTTTCGAAAACTTGATGGGGTAGAGAAGGTCTGTGTATCCCAGACTACTCAACTGACGGCAGAGCATGACGGAACTTCTTATACTTACAACACCTATGCCATGGAGGACTGTGAGCAGGCACTCAATATGGTAATGATCGAGGGAAGAGCACCTGAAAGCGAGAATGAGATAATGCTCACATGGGTAGTTGCCGGCGAGCTTAAGGCAGAGGTAGGCGATGTTGTTACGATCAGAAAAGGCAGCAGGGTCGAGGACTTCATCGTGACAGGTATCAACCAGAAGATAGAGATGATGGGTAAGAGCATGACCGTGACCCTCGCGGGTTTTGACAGGCTCGGAGCAAGGCAGGGCGCTGACATGTATTCGATGCTCCTTAAGGAAGGCACTACCTATGAGGATATCAGAGAGAGGGTAAACGACTTCGCGAAGGAGAAAGGGATTGAGGTATCCATCACCAATCCGAACGATCTGGTGGGTGGCACTTTGGCGACTATCAACAGCACATTCGCGATGGTCGGCGTTATCATAGTCATTCTTACGGTACTGGTAGTAATCTTCGTCGAATCGCTTGTTGTTAGAGCAAAGATCACACGTGAGTGGAAGGGCATGGGAATAAGCAAAGCTCTCGGATTGACTTCAGGAGATCTTATCTCGCAGATCGCTCTTTCCAATATCCCGGCTATCATTATGGGATGCCTCATCGGAGGCTTATTCACGAGGCTTGCGGGAGGCGCTCTGGTAGGAATGATGACGGCCTTCGCGGGAGTAAAGAAACTGGAGTTCAGTATCGGTTTCAAATATATAATACTGGCCTCTCTGGGAATTATTCTCGTGGCTATCCTTACATCCGCATTTGCCGGACTTAAGGTTAAAAAGCTCATCCCGATAGAGATGATCACCGAAGAATAACTTCAAGTTTTGTGCTAAGATGTAAGCATCACGGAGGGCTTATAGAACATGCATTACGATTGTCTTATAGTTGATGATGAGGCAGAGTTGGCCAAGATGACGGCCGAATATTTTGAGATGTTCGATGTCAGGACGCAGTACGTAACAAGTGCTGCGTCCTGTTACGCCTTTTTGGAGGAGAACACGGCCGACGTTATCCTTCTGGATATCAATCTTGGAAAAGGTACGGGCTTCGATGTCTGCAAAAAGATCAGAGAATACTATAAGCTCCCGATCGTATTTATCAGTGCCAGACAAAGCGACGATGATGTTCTTATCGCACTCAATATCGGAGGCGATGACTACGTTAAGAAACCGTACTCTCTATCGGTCCTTCTTGCCAAGGTAAAGGTCAATCTTAAAAGGGCTGAGCAGCTCAAGAACGCAGTTCCTGATAAGGTTGAATCCGTTGACAGTAACGAGGCGTTTAAGCTCGATCCTTCCACCATGTCCGTCATTAGAAACGGCGAGAGGATAACTCTCAAGGCCAAGGAGTTCGCTCTCCTTAAGACCCTGTACGACCATAAGAATACTATCGTTACCAAGGAGCAGCTCTTCGAAGAAGTATGGGGTGATTCCTTTTACGGTGACGGCACTCTTAATGTTCATATTCGAAAACTTCGCGAGAAACTCGAGAAAGATCCCAACGATCCTGAACTTATCAAGACCGTCTGGGGCACGGGCTACATACTCGAACTATGAAGACCATAAGAAACACGGCGATCATATTCACGGCCTTCATGCTGGCCGCTCTGGGAGTGTTCCTGGCAATCTACACCAGGGCTTCCTTGATCGTCGTAAATCCCGATTCCTACACAGATCAGGAACTCGAATATTATAAGAAGATCATAGACGTCGTTAAGAACAGTTTCGATCAGGGAAGGACACAGCTATTTATCGCTGTCCTTGTCTTCTGGGGCATCATCCTCCTTTCTGGCTACGTCCTCATATGGCTTATCTGGCATTTCCAGGTAAAGCCTGTTCAGGAGATGGAGCAGTATGCTTCAGAGATCGCCAAAGGCAACCTGGATGTCTCTCTTCCTATTCGTAAAAACAATCTCTTCGGAAATTTTACCGAGAGCTTCGACATGATGCGCGAGGAACTCAAACGTTCCAAAGACAGCGAGATGGAAGCCCAGAAAGCAAAACGCGACATGGTTGCCGAACTAAGCCATGACCTTAAGACTCCGGTCGCGACCATCGGTGCCACCTGCGAAGTCCTGGATATGAAATACAGGATGAAGCTTAAAAACGGTACTGCCGATGAGGTAAAAGATGCCGAGGACATGATCGAGAAGATAGGTTATATCAAGGATAAATCTGATGTCATCAATGAGCTGGTGGATAATGTTTTCAAGGCTTCCGAAGATGAACTTGATGAGATAAAGGTTAATCCGAAGGAAGTGGAGTCTTCTGTTATTGAAGAGTTCTTTGAGAGCTCCAAAGACTACGCGAATATCGTATTCGAGAATCATATCCAGCCTTGTCTTTTATATATCGACAAGCTTCGCATGAAGCAGGTCATTGACAACATTATAAGTAACTCCAATAAGTACGCGGGAACAGACATCAATGTCAGTTTCTCGGAGACCGAAGATATGCAGAATAACGACGGTTCCAAGAGCCGTTTTATCAAGGTTAAGATCAGGGACTTCGGTCCCGGTGTCAGCGAAGAGGATATCCCCATCATCGTGGAGAAATTCGCCAGAGGAAAGAATGCGGAGGACAAGAGTGGCTACGGCTTAGGCCTCTTCCTCGTTAAGTTTTATATGGAAAAGCAGGGCGGCGGCATGAACTACTATAACGACAACGGTTTTGTCGTTGAACTTCTGATCCGCAAAGTCTGATCTAAAACATGACCACGGTCACTTCCAAACATGACCCGGGTCACTACAGACTTAATTCACGCAGCGATATCATACGGGTGAGAATAAGGAACGGAGGTTTTATTCCATGCGTAAGTTCAGACCGTGTTTATTGATAATTTCCATGCTCCTGATCTGCCTGATGCTGCCGGGCTGCGATTCATCCCATGTATCACATTTCAAAGCGGTGGCTCTGGTCCGGACAGGTGATTCCGATTCGGGTTCCTTAAGTTTCTATAAGTTAAGCGGAAAATACGTATTCAAGATGAAGAGTGATGATGACGAGTGCATCAGATATAAAGGCGAAATCGAAGACGGGACGATAAAAGTCTACTGCGATAATGGCGGAACAATGACAGATCTTTTCTCGCTCGAGTCAGGTGAGGAAGTCGATGACAAGAGTGAGCCTTTGGAAAAGGGTACGACATATATCATCATCGAGACTGACGGTGAAGTCGAGAACGGCAAACTGGAATTCGAGATCAAATAATCTTCAGGGAAGGTTCTTATAACTGGACTTTCCCTTTTCTGTATCTTCCGAAGAATTCCCCGTCATCCACATACTTTGAAGTCTCGGAGACCCACATAGGGAACTTGCCGGTATTAAGCATTGTCTGACCGTTTAAAACTCCCGTGTGAAACGAGATATGCCTGAACTGTCTTAAGATCAGTTCCATCCTCGTATATCTGCACTTATCAGGCTTCTCATAAAGCATCTCATCCGTAAGCGAATCGAGATAGTCATAAGTCTTCTTCTCGATCTTATCGAGATATTCCAGAAGCTGCTCATCAGTAAGTACCACGGAGCACGGTTTCTCAGGATCGTCCAGTCCTTCAACATGGAAAGAAGGCTCCTCATAATCAAACGGATTGATGAACCATTTGTCCGCGGAATGAAGTGCGTGATAGACCCATCTCCAACACGGTGCACCATAACAGATCGCATCTCTGTCATAAGACTTGATGGATGTCCTTATATTAAGAAAATTAGGAACAGTTGTCTCTTTGATTATCTTACATAACTCATTCATATGTTTATCCGCCTTACAATGCTATTTTCTTAACATTATAGCGGAAAACATTATCTGTTGGGCAATATAAGATTGACCGTAAGTTCGTTATCGACCTGCTCTGCGTAGATGTCACCGCCGAGGCGCTCCGCGAACTTCTTGCAGATATACATTCCGAGTCCGCTGCCTTCGCCGGTCCTCGATTCATCCTCGCGGTAGAACTTGTCGAACATCTTGTCCGTATCGATCTTCTTACTCGAATTACTGATGACTTTTATCCTTATGTTATCGCCTTCCTGTGCAACAGACAGATCGGCTCTTTTCTCGGAATACTTGATACAGTTCGACAGGAGATTCTGGATGATCCTCTTGATCATCTTTCGGTCAGTCGTGATCTTGATAACGTCTTCCGAATTATCGAACTTCGGAACGATACCTTTTTTGTCGAAGCTTGGAGACAATGCAAATACTTCTTCCAAGATGAGCTCACATACATTCAAAGTCTCGAGTTCCTGGACATACTTATCCGTATCTATAAGGGACACCTCGAAAAAGTCGTTTACCAGTTCATTCAGATACTTGGCACGTTCCAGGGCGATGTCAATGTTCTTCTGTGCTTCTTCGCCTTCGCTTTTTCGAGCGAGCTGAAGATAACCGATGATGGATGTCAGGGGAGTCTTCATGTCATGTGAGATCATGGAGATGGAACTTCTTAAGGCCTTCTCACCCTTGGCGGATTCGTTTCTTATCTCCAGGGTGCGTTCGTAAGTCCTGTTTACTTCTGCGATCAGCTTTCCCAGATCTGTATCTACGGCATCAACGGACAACGCCCGGTTGTCGTCTTTGGACAAACGGGCCGTTGCTCTTCTCATTTCTTTTTTGAGCAGGATCAATTTGATCAGTAGGATCAACACTATGATTATGAGTATTCCTATTATCAAATATTCCATGCTTCCTCCTTAGATCTCCCTTTTACGGAAGACGAGATATGTAAGTGTTGTCAGTACGATGATGCTTACAACTGCTACGATCGAGCACTTCATGAGCTCAGCGTGATCTGTTGTCTCAGCGAAGTGCAGGAAAGATACCTGATACCATCTTGCATCCTTGAAGATGTTTCTGAAGATATTTATCAGAGAGAATGCGGAGATCGTTGAAGCGATGAGTCCGACATAGAGGTTGCAGCTCAGGAAACTGATGAAGATGAAAAGGCACTCCAAAGCGATGAGCTGAAGTAAGATGGTGCCGATCCAGAGGAGATGATCTGAAGTAAGTGCGAATGAATCAAATCCTACACCGATGCCGAGTGAGATAACGGATGAAGCAACGAATGCTGTCTGGAACAATACACCAGAGATGATGACCGGAAGGAATCTCGACATGATGATGGAGAATCTGGAATGACCGGATGAGATCTCGTGATGGATGGTCCTGTTGCTGAATGCGGAACCGATGAACCATGATGTGAAAAGTGCGAACATGAATACGAATGACAGGTCAGGAAGATACTCGTTGAACGGGATCATCGTGTCTGTAACATGTCTGTCTATGTTGAGTCTTACACCTGAATAGATACCTACGCCGACATTAAAGAGCATTGCCAGCCAAAAGAATACTGAACGTGCGAATTTAAATGTTTCTACCTTAATCTGATTGATCATTTCTGCTCACCTCCTGTGATATGCATGAAGTAGTCTTCGAGTGACTGTTCCTTGAAAGAAAATTCCTTTATCATTACGCCGTTTTCCATCAGTGCCTTCGCGATAGGCTCGGACTCTGAGGAATTCTTGAAGATCCTGATCGTATCGTCTGAGATGACTTTGTACGAATCGGTATCCATGAGCGTATCAAGAACCGTAACTGCAGTAGGGACACTGTCCGTCTTAAGGCAGATAAACTTCTTGCACTTCTCTTCCAGTTCTTCGTGAGTAGATGTATCAACTATCCTGCCGTTATTGATGATTATGTAATCAGTTGCCAGGAGATATAGTTCGTTTAAGATGTGGCTCGAGATGAATATCGTAATGTCTTTTTCTTCGTTGAGCTTCTTAAGGAGTTTTCGAAGAGAAACAATATTCTGAGGATCAAGTCCGTTGATAGGTTCATCAAGTACCAGGAGCTTCGGATTTCCGACGAGTGCCATGGCGATACCCAGGCGCTGCTTCATACCCATGGAGAGGGTACCTGCTCTTCTTTTCTCTGACTTCTTGAGGTCTACGAGTTCCAGGACGTCGTCTGTTGCCTTGGGGTCAGGATTTCCGACCAGCTGTCTTTTGAGTTCGACATTTCTTCTTACGCTGTACCAAGGGTAGATAGCCGGATGCTCGATCATGGATCCTACGGATTTTCTTGCTTCTCGAAGTCCCTTCTCGGAATCTTCCCCCATCAGTGAGAACTCACCGGATGTCTGATAGGAAAGGCCGGTCAGGATCTTCATGAATGTACTCTTACCTGCGCCGTTACGGCCGATGAAACCGTAGATGTGCTTTTCCTTAAGTTCGATATTTACGTTATCGAGTGCCTTGATCTTTCCATACTGTTTTGTCAGGGCGTTAGTTTGCAAAATTGTTTTTTCCATTTCTTTTGCTCTCCTTTCGTTCTGACAATACTTTACCGATGCACCTTAAGGGAATTATTCATCAATCCTAAAGAAATTCTTAATTCGACAATCTGTAGCCCATACCGTATACGGTATCGATATATGGCTCGTCCGTGAGCTTCGCGATCTTCTTGCGAAGATTGCTCATATGGACGTTCATCGTGTTTTCTTCGCTTATATAGTCTTCGCCCGTTACGCTCTCGAACAGGTTTCTTTTCGAAAATATCTTATTGGGATTAGTGAGCATCAGCTCCAGGATGGAATATTCCATAGCAGTGCAGACGAGCTCATTATCGCCGATATAAACACGCTTGGAATCCCTGTCTATCTTCATTTCTTTATAAGTGAGATCGTTGGTCTCTTTCTTATCTTCCACGCGGCGCAGCACTGCCTCGATACGTAAAGTGACCTCATCGATATCGAACGGCTTGCAGATATAGTCATCAGCACCGAGTCTTAAAAGCTCGATCCTGTTATGTACGTCGCTCTTTGCAGATAAAACGATTACGGGTGTCTTCTTCTTTGTACGAAGTTCCCTTAAGATCTCTTCGCCACTCTTCATCGGAAGCATCAGATCCATGAGGATGAGATCGAAGTCATTATCCATGGCCTTATGAAGACCTGTAAGCCCATCCGTGGCACTCTCGGTCTCATAGCCGCTCTTACTTAAGATTCCGCACAATAATGAATTGATGGTCGGATCATCTTCAATAATAAGTATCATATTCCTAACCCCATTAAGAAAGTTTTCTCAAACACGAGACAATTATACCACTACCTGCCTTGATACGCAGAGTAGAAAGGGCGGCTTATATTGTTTTCGATAAGAATAATAGGCGGTCTAAGTCAGCCAATATGTTAAAATGAAGAAAACTTCAAAGGGAGGATGCTTTATGCAGCGTTGCGAAGATTCAGCTCCATGCAGGGTTTGAGGAGACTGTATGGAGGAATGGATGATCGATCTGTGATCCTCAAACTTTGCTTCTGAGAAATAAATAATAGGAGCAAAGAAATGAATAAAAAACCAAATAGTTTACGGGATTTTTATATCCTTTGGAGCACACAAAGCTTATCTCAACTGGGAAGCAGTATCACGGCTTTTGCACTGACGCTGTGGCTGTATGATGAGACAGGTTCGTCGTTGAGCGCGGCTGCTCTCTCGATATGCACTTATGCGCCGTACGTGGTCATGAGTATCTTCGCGGGAGCTTTTACCGACCGGTTCAACAAGAAGAAACTGATGCTGTTGTGTGACTTTCTCGCGGCACTGAGCACGCTTTTTGTGTTCATGCTATATAAGACAGATTCTCTTACGATCTGGCATCTATACGGAATCAATGTTTTCTCCGGGCTTATGAATACGGTTCAGCAGCCGGCATCCGAAGTTGCCCTGACGTTGATCGTGCCCAGAGATAAATACCAGAAGATCAGCGCGATGAAGACTCTGTCGAGATCTGTTATATCAGTATTACATCCGCTCATAGCTTCGGCAGTATATTCCTTCGCGGGACTTGATCTGGTCGTCTATATCGACCTTCTTACTTTCGCGGTCGCATTTGTTTCACTGGCATTCGCGGTGAAGATCCCTGAAGTCGCGAACAAAGCTAAGGAGAGTACACTGAAGCTCGCCAAAGAAGGGCTGATGTTTCTTAAAAAGACCCCGATGGTCTTTACGATACTTCTATTCATGGCGGGAGTTAATCTCATCGCGTCGGCATTTGAAGCTGCGCTCAAGGGTTACGTTATCCCTAATCCGAAGGGTGGAGATAACGTACTCGGCATCGTGACTTCAGTTGCAGGTGTTGCCATGATCGTCGGAACGATAATCGTAGCTGCACTTCCTAAACCTAAGGATAGGGTAAGAGTCGTCTTTCTGACGATGCTCTTTTCACTCGGAAGTGAGAATTTTCTTCTGGCTTTCTCGAGAGAACCTGTTGTCTGGTGCATAGGTCAGTTCATCGGCTGGATACTTGTTCCTGTAATGAGTGCGAACCTGGAAGTCATCTTACGTAATTCCATTCCAGTCGAACTTCAGGGCAGGGTATATGCGTGCAGGAATACGTTCCAGTTCTTTACGATCCCGATCGGACTTTTCCTCGGAGGCTTTCTCGTGGATCAGGTGTGCGAGCCGTTTATGGCTGCGCGTACTGAATCGAAGATGTGGACTACATTGTTCGGTGTGGGCAAGAGTTCCGGCGCTGCGATGGTCATGTTTATATTGGGAGTAGCGGGAACGCTTCTTTGTATCATAACCGGAAGCAGGCTCCGCAAATATCACTACACTGATAACTAGAAAAACGGCTGTCTCAATATGAGAGACAGCCGTAAATTTTTACCATACTTCGAAGGTCTGTACCGTCAGCTTAAACTCAAAAGAGAATTCTCCGATCTCGAGTTTGTAGACCTCTTCTTCCAGTTCATCGAGATCAATGAAGTGGATGTAATATCCGCGGTATGTATCATAGAATTCACCGTCATCACCTTTCTGCTGGGCACCGAATCCGTATTCGAATTCGACAGTATCAGGTGTGATATCTATGTACTCGTCGCCTGACTTGAGGTAGAGCTTTATGTCGTTTTCTTCCAGGTAGGCGTCGGCATCCATTTGATCCCAGAGATCTGAGTTGTCTGTCGTTCCTATCATTACAGAAAGCTTGACTTCACCCGGAGCGGTCAGTTCTTTGTAGATGTTATAAGTGGGGTATATGTAATCGTATCTGTCAACACCCATATAGACCGGTACCTCAGTGTTATATTGTTCATTAACGACGCTCGAATAATCCTCGTTTATTTGAAGTTCAGTGTAACGGTAATAATCGATGGATGAAAAAGGTTCCGACTCGAGCACCACATCTTCGTAATCACCCCAGGCTCCCTTCTCGAAATCATATTTTATGTCCTTTCTGGTATTGTCTGTCTTGGGAGGATAGTTGTAATCATAATGCACGAACGTCAGTTCCATCAGTTCGTTTTCTTCATAATCTGAAATCTTTATGATCTCCCTCTCGTTTATGGAATCGGTTTCTGTTTGAAAACAGAAGTCGACTACCGTGATCCTGTTGTCGCACTTAAGCTTCGTGTAGATATAGTCATCTTTTTCTTCGACTTCTCTGTCTTCGAAATTGTATGATCCGTAAAAGCAAATCGAGGAAGCATCTCCGTCCATGAAGATCTCTTTTGCATTGTCATCCATGGCGTCCTCACTGAAGACAAAGATGAACATCTGGTCCGTTTCGTCATGATCCTTGCCCATAGCCACAAGCCCCATGAAATTATCCGGCGGGAAATAAGTCCACTCTGTATTGTCCGAGAAAGATATCGGACAATCCGACTCTATAAGTTCGGATATTTCCTTCGGTTTTCTTAATGAAAATTTCGATGATTTGTCTCCTGATTTTCGAAAACAACCTGCTGTCAAAATCACAGCGGTCAGTATGACTATCGATAATAATCCTGTCAGAAAAATCTTTAAACTCTTATTCATAATGTACCCTACCTTTAACCCTCACCATAATTATCTTATTTCAAATTATGTATCTATATAATCTGACGAATTGACATTCTGTCTTGTTGCGGGTATTTTATCTGCATTAAACGTTTTCGAGGAAAAAACTATGAAGAAGTGGTATGACGAAGAATACGAATTTACCGTAGAAGTAACAGGGTTCCTTCATGGCGACCATACGGAAAAGTACTGCAGAAACGGTGAAGAAGTCGGTGACAAATACACCTGCACTTACGGTTGTCCCGTCAACAAAGACGGCTACGGCATCTGCTCGAAAACAATGATGATGCTCTACCCTCTGATGGAGGCCGTACGAAGCGGCGGCGATCTTATGAATCTCGGCGGTGACGGCAAGTACACGAAGACCATCGTTTGTCCTGACGGATGCGTGATATTCAAGCTCACGGCAACGCCTCTGGGAAACGAGAATTTCCATAAGGGCGGTTTCTGGGAATATCCTGATGAGACACAAAAACAGTAAGAGGAAGTAAAAAAATGTTTGTAATCATGGACAGAGTACTCGTCACCATAATCCTGGTGGTACTCATTGCAGGTATCGGTCTTGCATTGCTCAAGGGCAGGGACCTGACGAAGAAAGTAAGAAACGCCCTCGTTTTGGGTCTGATAGTATCTTTTGTCGCATGCGCTTTCAGCGTTAAGAGATTATATGACGCCAATAAGGTAATCGGAACTTATGGCGGGGTCGAGCTTGACCGCATCGTGATCGACGGCGTCGTATATGAGGCCGATTATGATAATCCGTATTCATCATCTGACAAGAAGAAACTTCTGGGTAAAGTTGTGTTCAATAATCCATCCGGAAACGGTGACTATGATCCGATGTATGTCTGGAGCATAGACGATGATAATGAGTTCATTTATGCCTTGTCCGTTTATGACGGAATGGTATTCAGAGTAGCAGCCTGATCAGGTTAAGTAATTTCAGATCATCCTTTGAAAAATTTTAGAAAAAGCAAGAAATATAACAAAACTTGCTAAAATCGTATATGATTTTTGTCTTTTGGGTGCTAAAATGTGAAATAAGTTCACATTTGTGTTCACATATTTGTAACAAATTGAGAGTGGATTTTTTTAAAAGGAAGGTTATGAAAATGAGAAAACTGATTAATGGCGTTGCAGCCGCAATGGCTGCAGCTATGATCGTTCCTTGTTTTGGTGCGTTAAGAATCAATGCAGCGGCACCAAGCGGGATCAAGATCGACGAAAACAATTTCCCTGATTACAACTTTAGAACTATCCTTAAGACCGCTACCTATGATGCGGACGGTAACGGATATTTTTCCGATCAGGAATTGGAGAGAGTCTACAACATCCACATCGAGAACAGCAATGTATATTCCGTTGAAGGTATCGAGTACTTTACCGAACTTCAGGGGCTCTGGTGTCTGAACAACAATATTTCCGATTGGGATCTTTCAAGTAACACACATCTTAAGGGTGTCTGGTGTTCTTTTAATGATTTCGAATCACTGGACTTCACAGCCAACAAAGAACTTGAGTGGGTTTATTGCTATAACTGCAATCTTAAGGAACTGGATATCAGTGATAACCCGGCACTGGGATATGTTGAGTGTAATGCCAACCCTGAACTGAGTACACTCTACCTGGGTGGTTGTCCTAATCTGGAGAACCTGTTCTGCAGCAGTTGCGGACTTACATCTCTGGATCTTTCCGGTAATCCTAAGCTCTGCGAATTGGATGCCTTTAAGAACCAACTTACTGATATCAATTTTTCCAACAACTTACAGCTTAAGAGACTTGATATCTGGGATAACTGGGAACTCGGAGATGTTGATATCAGCATGCTCAAGGGATTGCAGTTCTATAACTGTGCTAAGACAAATGCTACTAAGCTTGATATGAGCAGTAACCCTGAACTTACGATGCTCGTTGCGAGCTATAACGAGAACCTTAAGTCCATCAACCTTAAGAACAATCCTAAGCTTGCATATCTCAATCTCGAGTGTGACTGGAGGTTGCCTTCACTTGATATCTCCCAGAACCCAAAGCTTTACCATCTTTATGCTTTCGGTCTCCGTGCTATCAGTACACTTAACATCGGTAACAATCCGCGTCTTTTGAAGACATATAACGAGGGTGTTTACAAGGACGAGTCTCATCTCGGTTACGTTCATTCATACACACTTAACTACGGCGGAAGCGGTGACTACTTTGATGATCTCAGGCATGAGCTCGTAGTAGATAATGACGTAAAGATCAACACCAAGGCTGTATCCGGCGGAGCAAAGGATACTCCTGATACATGGATCGACACTAATGACGGTCATTCCAATTCAGAGTCATTTGCTACAAGAGGAGAAGCTATCCAGCTTCTTTACGAGATGGTAGGAAGCCCTTCTGTAAGCGGCAAATCCAGATTTACGGATATTTCAAATTCTCCATATAAGGATGCGATCCTCTGGGGTGAACAGCATAATCTCTGCTTCGGTGCTCCTAATATCTGCTCTGATACATTCAAGCCAAACGACCTTATAAGCAAAGAAGACTTTGCTCTCATGGCTCACAGATATGCCGAGATCTTAGGCTTCGGTACAGCTTTCGACTACGGAAGATCTGACTGGTTCTCTGACTTTTATAATATTGAATATTATGCATGGGGTGCTTTCACATGGTCACTCCAGTGGGAAGTAATAAAGCCGTCCGCTAACAATATGTGCTATCCGCACGGAAGAATGACTAAGGATGAGCTTAAGGCCGGTGCTAACCAGATCTTCAGTCTTGACGGACACGCATCTTATTCCGCGATCGTAAACGGTAACGGAAATTCAGGTACCACATATTACAATCCGAGCACAGCCGGCGGTACAGGATACACCGGTAGCAGTGGTTCAGCCAGTGCAGCTCCGCTTCCTGCATATAAGCCGAGTTCTTCAAGCTCAGCTAACACACCTTCTAACGGTGGTTCAAGTAAGCCAAGCAGCAGCGGTTCATCCGGTTCTTCAAAGAAACCGAGCTCAAGCGGATCATCAGGTAATTCCGGTTCTTCCTACGGCGGAGATTCAAGCAAGCCGTCAGCACAGGTGTCTTACACACCTACTGAGACAAGCGGCGGATTCGAAGATTTTGTAGAGCGTCTTTATGTAGTTGCTCTCGGTCGTGATTCCGAGCCTGAAGGAAAGGCATTCTGGTGCGAGCACGTCGGTAACGGAGATCTTACTGGTGCCGAGTGTGCTAACGAGTTCCTCTTGAGTAAGGAATTTAATGAGAGATATCTTGATGATGAGAACTTCCTTAAGGTACTCTATGCAACTTTCTTCAACAGAAAGGCTGAGGACGATAAGGACGGATTCAACTTCTGGATGGACAGCCTTAAGACAAACGGAAGAGCAACTGTAGTTGACTGCTTCATCAACTCTGAGGAGTGGTGCAACGTCTGTGCTTCCTATGGTGTTAAGTCAGGTGCTTCAAGAGCAAAGGCAACTATCGCTTCAAAGAACGCTACTGATTTTGCAACGAGACTTTACACAGAGTGTCTCGGAAGAGATCCTGAGACTGAAGGTCTCCAGTTCTGGAGTCTTGGTCTCACAAACCTCGAACTTACAGGTTCACAGGCAGCTCACGAATTCTTCTTCAGTAAGGAGTTCAACGACCATAACTACAGTAACGAGGAACTTCTTACAAGAATGTATAAGACATTCATGGGCCGTGATCCTGATACGGACGGTATGAACTACTGGCTCGGCGAGATGAGCAACGGAATGACAAAGCAGCAGGTTTTCGATAACTTTGTTGTTTCAAAGGAGTTCACACAGATCTGTAAAGACTACGCTATCGACAGAGGTTGATCGCTTAAATCGATAACAAAGGCAGTCCGTTCGGACTGCCTTTTTCAATGAAAGAAATATATAACAAATCTTACCAAATTAATATATTATTTTTGTCGCTTAAATGGTAGAATGTGAAATAAGTTCACAATTGTGTTCACACATTGGTAACAAATTTTATCATCTAAATATCGAAGGAAGGTTATGAATGATGAAACAGTTTAAGAGTATTGCGGCCGCTTTAATGACTGCGGCTTTGATCGTGCCTTGCCTTGGAACGATCCGGGTCCATGCGGCAGGTGGTGTGCCGATCGATGAAGCACATTTTCCGGATTACAACTTCAGGCAGATCATCAAAACATCGACTTACGACAAGGACGGCAATGGATATCTTTCCGATTCCGAGTTGCAGGTAAGGAACATCAACTGTGAGAACAGTAATGTATCCTCTGTTAAGGGAATCGAGTACTTTACTGAACTTGAAGGTCTTTGGTGTCTGAACAACAACATCTCCGATTGGGATCTGTCAAAGAACACACATCTTAAAGGCATCTGGTGTTCCCACAATGATTTCACTTCTTTGGACTTTTCTGCCAACACGGAATTGGAGTGGGTATATTGCTATAACTGCAAACTCACAAGTTTGAATATCAGTAATAACCCGGCATTGGGATATCTTGAGTGTAATTCCAATCCTAATCTGAAATCACTCTATTTGGGCGGTTGTCCTAATCTTGAGAATCTTTACTGCAGCAGCTGCGGTCTTACATCTTTGGATCTGTCCAAGAATCCGAATCTCTGTGAGCTCGACTGCTACAAGAATAAACTTACATCACTTAATTTCAGCAATAACACTAAACTTAAAAGACTTGATATCTGGGACAACTGGAGTCTCGGAGATGTAGATATCAGCATGCTCAAGGGATTGCAGTTCTATAACTGTGCTAAAACAAATGCGACAAAGGTCGACATGAGCAACAACCCTGAACTTACGATGCTCATTGCAAGCTATAACGAGAATCTTAAGTCCGTTAATGTAACGAAGAATCCTAAGCTCTCATATCTTAATCTCGAGTGTGACTGGAGACTTCCTTCTCTTGATATCTCACAAAACCCTAAGATCTATCATCTCTATGCTTTCGGTCTTCGCGGTATCAGCACACTTAAGATCGGTAACAACTCCAGACTCTTAAAGGCATATAAAGAAGGTGTATACAAGGACGAGACTCAGCTCGGAAGTGTACATTCATACACGATCAATTACGGCGGAAGCGGAGATTACTTTGATGATCTCAGATATGAGCTCGTAGTTGATAACGATGTAAAGATCAATACAACATTCAATTCAAATGGAGCTAAGGATTCCCCTGATACATGGCTTGATACGAATGACGGTCATTCAAATTCAGAGTCATTCGCAACAAGAGGAGAAGCGATCGATCTTCTGTATCAGATGGCAGGAAGCCCTAGTGTCAGCGGTTCTTCCAGATTTACCGATATTTCCGGTTCAAAGTATAAGAATGCGATCCTCTGGGGCGAGCAGAATAACATCTGTTTCGGTTCTCCTAACATCTGTTCCAACACATTCAAGCCTGATGACTTGATCTCCAGAGAAGACTTTGCTCTCATGGCTCACAGAATGGCTACCTACATGAAGTTCGGTACTGCTTTCGACTACGGAAGAACAGACTGGTACGATGATTTCTACAGCATCGAGTATTATGCATGGGGTCCGTTCACATGGGCTATGCAGTGGGGCGTACTCGAGCCTACG
>CADCQX010000418.1 GCA_902803695.1 Oscillospiraceae bacterium | reverse complement strand
TTTCCATGCAGAGGTCTACTTCATCAACATGACCACGATGATGGGCATCAGATGGGGCACGGACAGCAAGGTAAGACTTTTCGATCCTGCTTCCGGACTTCATATCGAGATCGGTGCCAGCGGTAACTTCAATATCAGAGTAAACGATTCACGTAAGCTCGTTATCAAGCTCGTAGGTACAACGGAAGGACTCCTCCAGAATGAGATCCTGGGTGATGAGGGCGGACTTTCTTACGGTACGGGCAAGTTCAGAGCTCTCGTAGTTAACCGCGTTAAGTCAAATCTCGCGAGGATCATCAAGGAACAGAACATCAATATCCTTGAGATAGATGCTTATCTGGATACGATATCTGACGCCCTGAAGGCTGACATCAATATGACACTTGATGAGTACGGTCTTACAATGCCGGAGTTCTACGTAACGACTATCCAGACTCCTGATGACGATCCGAACTTCCAGCACCTGAAGCAGCAGTTCGCAGATAAGACATTGAAGGTCCGTGACGAAGAGATCAGACGCGCTGAGGCTGAAGCAGCTCAGGGACGTAAGATCGTTGAGGCACAGACAGAAGCACAGCTCAAGATGGTAAATGCACAGGGAGAAGCTGATGCACTTCTCATCAAGTCGAAGGCACAGGCAGATGCATATAAGATGCAGGCTGAGGCTGAGGCTGCAGAGATGAAGATGAAGGGCTACACATATCAGGATGAGACCGCAAGACAGGTCGGTATGGAAGCTATGCAGAACGGTATCACGGGCGGTGCAGGTTCAGGTGCCGGCGGCGGTATCGGAGATGTTGCAAGTCTCGGTGTTACTCTCGGAGCCATGGGCGGAGTCATCAACATGACCAAGGAAGCAATGAGCCCTATCATGGGTGAATCCCAGAAGATGGGTCAGGGCTTCGGCAATGTTATATCAGGAAATAACGGAGAAGCACAGGCAGCAACTGTTCCTGAAGGAGCATGGAACTGTCCGGGATGCGGCAAGGCAGGCATCACATCGAAGTTCTGTCCTGACTGCGGAACGCCTAGAGTTCAGTAATCTTAAAGTTATATAACGGAAACCAATCACCTTCTTTTAAGTTGTATAATGACTTGGAAGAAGGTGATTTTATATGACGGAAGTTAAGCGGATCAAATGCGGAACAGGTAACTGCTATCTCCTCGTTAACGGCAGGAATGCAGTCCTTGTTGATACGGGAAGAAAAGAACATCAGGAGAGGGTAAGGCTCGAATGCAGCGACTATGATCTTAAGCTCATAGTCCTTACTCATCCGCATATCGACCATGCCGAGAATGCTGCGGCATTGTCGAAGCAGTTCGAATGCCCCGTCGCGATGAACGGTAAGGACACTGAGGTCCTATATAATTTCATGGCTCAGCCTCTCCAGTTTGACACCATCTCGGGAAAGGCTCTGTACAGGGCATCCGTTAAGGGTCTCACCAAAGATAAAGTAACTGATTTCAAGAATAAGATATTCATCGAGGAAGGCGACACCCTTGAAAAGTATGGTGTCGATGCGAAGGTCCTGGCTTTCCCGGGTCACACGTACGGTTCGATCGGCCTTGATATCGAGGAGCGCGACCTCATCGTCGGCGACGCCCTCATGAACTTCCTTAAGCCGACCGAATCACTTATCTGGCACGACAAGGATTTGATGCGTAAGTCAGTCGAGAGGATCAAGTCCATCGGCCCGAGAACCATCTGGTTCGGTCACGGTAATCCCGTTGACAGCAGCAAGATCCAGAAGCTTTGAGGCAATAGTGTAAAATTACACTATTTGTGTTGAATATAATTACCCCGATTGTTATAATACCTCTCGAAAAAGGTTTTCGAGGGGAGAAGGAATGAGCATTATCACTGATCTTACCAGGATGTGGCTGACGCGCTCTACCAAGGCGTTCACGTTCACGAGTGATTATGACAGTGTACTGGAATATAAAGACAACGATAATCTGGGTCTTTATATCCATATCCCGTTCTGCCGTAAGTTATGTAACTTCTGCCCCTACTGTAAGACAGTCTATTCAGAAGAAGCCGCGCAGCGATATATTGACGCGCTGATCCGCGAGATCCACATGGTCGGAGGCATGATCGAAGGCAAAAAGACCGTAACGAGTCTTTATTTCGGAGGCGGAACGCCTGCCCTCGTCGCTGACAGATTAAGCGAGATAATAGATGCCGTTAATGAGCATTACATCATCACGGAAGGAATAGGACTGGAACTTCATCCCGACAACGTTAAGCCTGAGATCTTAAGAAAGATCAAGGATGCGGGCGTAACGAAGATCAGCATCGGAATACAGTCTTTCGGAGAGAAATATCAGGAGATACTGGGAAGAGCTCCGGTCGACAGGGAAGCATTGAAGAAGGCACTGTCGGAGGTCTCATTTGAGACCGTTTCCATGGACCTCATCTTCGCACTGCCGGACCAGACATTTGAAGATCTGAAGGAAGATTCGGATATCGTTTTCGATATAGGCGCGAACCATATTGCCATATATCCGTTCATTGATTTTACTTTCACTTCCAGCAAGATCACTGCGATGCCCAAGAAGATGAAGAGGGAACTTCTGGACCGGATAACCTGTTACTTTGAAGAGAAGGGTTACAGGAGAGATTCCATATGGACTTTCTCCAATACTGAAGGGGCAAAGTATTCGTCCATGACCCGCGAGAATTTCCTGGGGTTCGGATGCTCTGCTACGACGCTTCTGAAGGACAGTTTCAAGATCAACACGTTTTCGGTTGATGAATATATCAAAAGGATCGATGAGGGCATCATCCCTACATCCCTGACCATCAGGTTCACCTTAAGGCAGAGGATGGTCTACTGGCTGTTCTGGACGATGTACAGCACCAGGCTCGACAGCCGCGCCTTCGAGAAGTTCTTCGGCGTGCCTCTTAAGAAGATGTACGGAATGGAGTTTAGGCTCGCGAAGCTCCTGGGATTCGTGGAGCAAAAAGACGGCATATATTCCCTTACGATGAAAGGTTCGTTCTATTACCACTACTACGAGAATTACTACACCCTCGCATATATCGACAAGATGTGGGGGATCATGAGGAAGGAAGCTTTCCCTGAATCGATCAAACTATAAAAAATGAGGCCGTCTCACATGAGATGGCCTCTTTTACTGTGGAGCCTTCAACCGGGATCGAACCGGTGACCTCATCCTTACCATGGATGCGCTCTACCTACTGAGCTATGAAGGCAGTTGAAATTACTTTGGAAGTATAGCACAAAGAATTTATATTTTGAAGTCTTAATTATACTCCTCGAAAAAGCGCATAAAGAAAAGCCACAGAGACTGTGGCTTTTACAAAAGGAAGATATATGAAATGAGAAAACTGAACACTAGGTTCATATTTAATATAGAGCCTAAATGCAAATTGGTCAAGGACTTTTTAGGCAATTTACATCTAATTAAGATACAATTTACAAATTCTTAAAAAAACGTTTTGTGCTATGCTCGAAAACACAATTGTAAAAAAATCCTTATAAGGCTAGAACGAGTAGTATTAGGGGATTTCAGCGAATCAGCATGAGGATAAAATGACATCCCAGTGCTCCCGCGAATGCTCCGACCGCAACGATGAGAAGACTTCTTCCTCTGAATGCCAAAATGATCGCGACGATCGTTCCCGCAGCAGCCGTTATGAGCGATCCGGTCGAGTAAAGTATCGACGGGAAGGTCATGGCTGACAATACGGTATACGGGATATAGTCGAAAAAGGCTTTGACTCTAGGGTTTTCGATCTTCTTATTGAAGACGACGAACGGGATCATCCTTAGAAGATAAGTCGTAACCGCCATTACTCCGAGGTATATGAAAAAGGTGGTACTAGGCATTTGCGGTATCCTCCTTTTTCGAAGAAGGGAGGAAGATGGCGCCTATGAGGGCTGCAATGACAGCGCTTATGATGGCTGCAAAACCTCCTGAGATGAACGAGAAGAACTTGACGTAATAAAGTAGAACCGAGATCGCGACTGAAATGGCGCTTACGATCGCGATGCGCTTATCCTTACGGCAGACCGGAAGGACGATGGCGATGAACATGCCGTAGATGCCGATGGACAGGGATTCAACGAGGAAGTCCGGAAGGACGCTTCCGATGACGGCGCCAAGGAATGTTCCGAGCACCCATGAGAAGATCGGAAGGACCATAAGTCCCATGAAATAACGGCGGCCGAAGCTGTCGCCCGAGCCCATGGCAACGCCGAAGACCTCGTCGGTTATTCCGAATGACAGCAGGAAACGCGACAGCCTGTTCACGGAACTGTCGGCTTTCTGGGACAGGGAAATGGACATGAGACTGTATCTGATATTGATGACGATCTGGGATATGGCCATCTCAAAAAGCCCGCCCGAAGCGGACATTATGCCGATTCCGGCGACCTGGCCCGCGGATGTAACGTTCGCGAGGGACACCAGAACAGCCTGCCACCAGTTAAGCCCCATACTGATCGCAAGGACACCAAAAGAAAACGACACGGACAAGTAGCCCATGCCGATCGGTAAACCGTGGATAAGTCCGGCCTTGAAACCGGGTGTCTTGTTATTATTTGTCATAGAGATCCGTCAGGTCCTTGAATGAGAGATAAAGATCCAATGTGTCAGCCTTATCGATCTTGTTGATGCTCTGATCTTCTTCGTTGACCTGGTAGAGCTTGTTGTCTACGTAAAAGTACTTGGTAACCTTACCGATGGAACCGTCTGAAGGAACCGTTGTTCTCGCGATAAAGAGTGTAGTCTTATCGATTGCAAAGTACTCGTCAACGTGCTCTGCACCGCTATCTTCAGTTACATAGAGTGTGCATGTCTTTACAGTGTTTGCTTTGTTTACGCCCTCAACGTTGGTGATATATGAGTAAGCGCATGTATTTCCGAGAGGAGTAAATCCTTCTCCGTTAAGTATCTTGAGCTCATCCTGGTGATTGTCCCAGTAATTACCATAGACCTCCTGGAAAACTCCGACTTTCTGACTTAATTCTTCGTACGTAGGCTCTTTTTCTTCATTGAAAAAAGGTGCTGCGGCTTCTTCCGAGCACGATGCAACCGTAAAGATCATCAGCACGGAAAGGAGTGTAACTATGAGTAATCTGAGTTTATTCTTCATTGGGAATTCTCCCTCAATTAAATTATTCGTGAGGATTATATCATATAATGAATAATGAAGTTGACATTTTTATTGAAAGCAAGTAAAATCTTTTGGCAAGTTCAAATTGCACGTCGATAGACAAATGGAGAAGTCGCCTAGCCTGGTCGAGGGCGCACGACTGGAAATCGTGTAAACCGCAAAACGGTTTCGAGAGTTCGAAT
>CADCQX010000417.1 GCA_902803695.1 Oscillospiraceae bacterium | reverse complement strand
CAGGCCAATTACTCCCCGTATTATAAGAAAAGTGCAACTGTCGGAGTTAATTACTCTCTAACAATTACACTTTTTATGGTACTAAAAAGACTGTCCGAAAACGGACAGCCTTTCAGAGTTTTCGAGAAAGAGTATCTTACTCTTTAACACCACCTGCAGAAACACCTGAAATGATGTATCTCTGGAGGAAGCAGTAAACGATGATGATTGGTACTACCGAGATGGAAAGACCAAGGTTAACGGCACCCATGTCCGTGTAACGGTCACCGTACAAAGCTGCAACCATCAAAGGCAATGTCTTTGTCTCACTCGTAACAAGGAGGATCGAAGGAGCGAAGAAGTTGTTCCATGATCCGAGGAAGGAGAAGATCGCCTGTGTGGAAATAGCCGGCATCATCAGTGGCAAACAGATCCTGTTGAATGTAAAGAACTCGTTTGCACCGTCGATACGTGCAGCTTCGATGATCTCAACTGAAAGTGAAGAATCAAGATACTGCTTGATGAAGAATACTGTAGCAGGAGCAGCGATCGCAGGAAGGATCAATGGCCAGAGTGTACCGAGAAGGTGCATGCTGTGCATGAGTCTGTAGAAACCTGTAATGTTGACTGCTGCAGGAACCATCATAACGCCGACGATCATAGCGAAGAGAGTCTTTCTTCCCTTGAAGTCGTAGACCTTGATACCGTAAGCGGTAAGTGCAGAGAAATAAACAGAAAGTGTAGTTGAAGAAACAGAGATGATAAATGAGTTTCTGAAACCAACTGCAAAACTGAATGTCGCACGGTCAACGAGAGCGTGATAGTTCTTTACTGTCTGTCCGATAAGATTTCCGAAGTTAGGCCATATCTTAAGGGATGTTGTGATCGTATATGTATCCCACGTTGCATTGGAGATCATGTATACGAAAGGAATGATAGCGAGAATCGTGAAGAAGCCGACAACGATATAAACGAGCGTTGAATAAGCAGCTCTTGCGGCCTTCATACTCTTCATCTTTTTCTTTGGAGCAGCAGCACTCTCTGATGTTGTCTCTGCTGTTTCCTCAGAAACTTCAGAAGCCTTTTCGGAAGCTTTCTCTACTGTCTCTTTTACTGCTTCTTCCTTCTCGGAAACAGCAGCCTCGGAGGCCTTAACTTCTTCTTCGACTTTATCTGTAACCTTGTTCAGGTTTTCGTTATTATCAGCCATTTGCCTTTGCTCCTTTCTTTGCTTTTCTTGCAAGTTTTTTAGCCGCAGCAGCATCCTTGTCTCTCATGATGTAGAAGACGATGATAGAAAGGATGGTCGTGGTTATAAAGAGCAATACGGAAGTTGCACAAGCGATACCAACGTACTTGTGGCTTGAAGTTCCGAATGCCAAACTGTTGATGTACATAAGAACCGTTCTTGTAGATCTGATCATCGTACCGTTGAAGTTGATACGTGGTGGGTTCTGGTTGATGTACTGTGGAATATCGAACATCTGGAGACCACCGATCATAGATGTAACCAATGTATAAAGAAGGATTGGTCTTAAGAGCGGCAATGTGATCTTGGTGTATGTCTGGTAAGAGTTAGCACCATCGATCTGAGCAGATTCATAAAGTGATTCGCTGATGGAAGTGATACCTGCGATCAAAGTGATCATTGTATTACCGTACCACATCCAGAAGTTGATGAAGCAGATGATGAATCTTGTAGCCCATGCACTCTCGAAGAAGTTGTAACCCTTGGAAATACCAAGTACGTTACGCAGGAACAACTGTGAAGCTGAACTTGTACCACCTGAAGAGTACATGAATATCTTACGGAAGAAGACCGCGATCGTAACTGAGGTAATAACGTTAGGAAGGTACATCATAGCCTTCATGAAGTTAAGACCCTTGAGCTTGATCTTCTTATCTGTAAACCATGCTGAGAGCAAGAGAGCAAGACCGATCTGAGGAATGAAACCGATTACCCACAAGATTGCGGTATTAACGAATGAACCGACAACTGTATCCAATCTTGATTTGCTGTTGAAGATCTGTCTGTAGTTCTCAAAACCGCAGAAGATATAGAACTTACTGGAATCAACCTTGGAAAGGATACCGGTAGGATTCTTGATGTTCTCGTTAGCTTCGATGATGTTGTTCTCAACTCTTCTCAAAGCCTCGAAAGCATCCTTGATCTGATCCTTATCGCCTGTAGCCTTAGCAGCCTCATATGCTGCTTTTGCATCAGGAAGAAGTGCATTGTTCTCGTCGAGTTGAGCCTGGTACTTATCGATATTTGCCTGCTTACGTTCCTTATCAAGTCTCTGATAAGAAGCGAAGTTCAAAGATTCGGAAAGACCAAGTATGCTCTTAACCTCACGGTACTTCTCGATATTGACTGTACCGTCGTAGGAGATCATGGAATAGATGTTTATACCGAGATCCTCAAACTTCTTAGGTGAACCACCCTCAGAAGTAAGATCACCGAAGTTCTTGATAGCAGAGATCTGTGAAGCAGCTGCGATAGCAACATCGCTGGTCTCATACTTTGTATCGATGTATCTTCTGTAAGCCAGGAGCTTGTTGTTGAGATAATCATCGGACTCTGTGATCTCATCACCGTTCTTTACGAGAGGAACGATATTGATGATACCTGCAGCCTGGAGTGTCTTAAGGTCAGCGTAGAGCTGCTCTTCATCATCATGAAGATCTTTCTCACCCTTGCTGTAAGCATCAAGATCAGAGTAAGAGTTAAGTGCGTTGATAGTATCTTTCCATGAATTCTCGATAAGGAATGATTCAAGATTGCTCAGGAAAGGAACTGAGATGTTGGATTCGATCTTCTCATCTGCATCCTCTTCCGCGAAATTGATCTTTGTCTTATCAAGTGTATAGCATGTGTAGTAGAAAGACGGATCAGTAATAGAGATCTTACCGTCTGAAACAGCCTTGAAGTAAGACTGTACTGTGTAATCTCCGTCAAGAGCCTTACTGAGATAACCGGAAAGGTAATCGAGCAAAGCCTGCTGTGCGGGATTGAACTCCGTAGAATCAAGTGATGCAACGAATTCAGTATATTCGTCGCTCTGGAGGAAGGACTCCTCTGTCATGGCATCTTCGCTGGACTCTTCTTCATCAGATGAAGATTCTGTAATGGCATCAAGTCTTGTCTTGATGTTAGCGAGTGCCTTCATATTCATCATTGTCTCATTCTTATAGTTACCGAACCATGCAACGAGTTCGTCATAAGGCTCACCCATAAGAAGTGAGAAGTCTTTGTTGTCAAAAGCATTTTTAGCTGCGTTTGCAGCCTCTACTGAGTATTTCTCTTCGCCGTCATTGGTATTGGCATATTCTACGATAGCCTTGATACCCTCTTCATTGAGCGGATCCAAAGAATCGGCATTGTTCTGATATTTATCGAAATACTCACGAAGTCTCTTGTAGGAAGTTGAATCTAATCCTGTACGATTATCAAAATCGTCAGTATAAAGATCATTAAGATTCAGATATCTGTCGTAAAAAACGTCTTTGTTGTCAAAGCCCCAGAAACTTGAAGTTGTTCTCTTCATGTTGCTGGCACTGAAAACGAACGTGTTGATAAGAGGATAGAAACTGAAAATAAGATAAGCGATAACGAAAGGTGCTACGAAAATATAGCCCCACTTGGAATAACTTACTCCTCTTTTACGGCGTGCAGTACTTTTTGCTGTGCCTCGTGCCATCTTTGTCACTCTCCATAATATTTATTGCCCAAATATTTAACAAAGGAAAACGGGGCAGGGTTTTGCCCTGCCCCGCATCAGAAACTTTTAGTCTGTAATTAGTGGATTACAATCCAGCAGCTTCCTTAGCCTCTGTCTTGAATGCAGCCTCAGCATCAGCGATTGTTGCATAGTCACCGGAGCAGTAAGAACCTACTGCAGATGAGAATGAATCGTTGATAGGACCATCGTTAACACCGATTGTGGAGTAGTCGATGCCCTGAGCAACATCAAAGAGGATTGTGAATGGGTTCTGTCCGCCGAGCCACTCGAGACCGAAGGAAGAATCCTCAGCGATAGCCTGCATGATGGATACGGAGTTAACGTACTCACCCTTAGCTGTAGCCATATCCTTGAGGTTATCAGGATTGATACAGAGATCAGAGATGATCTGACCAGCGTCAGCCTTCATGTCACATGTGCTGGATGCCATCATCCATGTACCACCCCAGTAGTAATCTACAGGAGCTTTTACAAGACCCCAGTTACCATATGTCGGGTTGTCTGGGTTAGACATAGCAAGTGAGAAACGGCCGAGCCACATTGGTCCCCAGAAAGAGAGAACCTTGTCATTGGAAGCGTTACCTGTCCAGTTATCGTTCCATTGACCTGTCATGAATGTAAGATCCTCATCATAGAGAGTCTTAGCGAAGTCGAAGTACTGCTCCAAAGCTGGGTCGATAACGATCTCGCCATCTTTTACCCAAGGCTGTGTACGAGTATTCTGGTATGGCTGCCACATATCTTCGATAGCGGAGAGAGCCTTAACTTCACCGTTAGAAGCTGTGTTGATATCCTGTGCTGTCTTAAGGAATGCATCCCATGTTGCGAAGTAAGGAGCAACATCCTCTGGCTCAGAAACGCCGAGGTACTCCTGAGCAACTGTTCTGTTGTAGAAAACAGCTGCAGGGTTTGCCTGCCATGCGAGACCCTTGATTACGCCCTCATCATCATCAGAGAAGTTGAGTGTGTAAGCATACATGTCTGTAAGGTCTGCGTAATCGATACCAAGATCGTTTACAGGTACAGAGTTGTTGGACTGGATGTAACGCTGTGTCCAAGAAGCATCTGTAACGTAGAGATCAGGAGCCTGGTCACCGGATGCCAAAGCATTCTCGAGAGCTTCCTGATATGTGTTCTGGTTACCACCACCAACGTTCTCGTATGTGAAGTTAACGTTGGAATACTCTTTGATGTAGTCACCTACCTCGTCGTTCCAAGACCATACCAAAATAGGGTCTGTACCGTCGTTTGTAGCAGCCTGTGCACCAAGATCTGTGAAACCTGCCAAAGAACCGCTGTCATCAACAGGAGCCTGCTGATCATCGGTCTGCTGTGTATCGCCACCGTTGTCATCAGGAGCAGCTGTTGTAGCAGCTGTTGTTGTAGCAGCTGTTGTCTCAGATGTGCTTGAGTCGTCACATGCAGCAACTACACCAAGAACCATTGCCATGGAAACGCCCAAAGCAATAATCTTCTTCATCTTCATTGTTTTTGCCTCCTCATAAATTAAGGTTTATTGTTTGCCCATTTGGGACCTAAATCCGCTTACGCTGTCCGACTGACAACGTGATCCGTCTGCCTGGGGGCGCAATATCCCCAAAACACGGATTCTTACAAGCGAAGTTTACAACAATTATGGGTAACTTGCAACATTTTTTTGTGCGTTTCGTATGCCGCAAAATGTTTCGCTTTGTACAATTCGTACAAATTTCACAAAAAAACGATATTAAAAGCCCTGTTTTGCCCTGTTTTAAGCGAATCGTTTTTCGATTTTGCACAAAAAACTGAAAAAGCAAAAATGTAAGATTAATAGCTCATGGAATTAAAAGTTTCTATTATTTTTTGGGCCGTCTGGCTCTCGGAATTGTCCTTTTCATAGAATCCCGTATCGGTTATGAGACCACTTGTTACGACTATGATAAAAGGTCCGTTTACACTGTCGATCTTGATGGTCTTCAACTCAGGTTCATTCATGAGAAGTTCACCTGTTTCTTCATCGTATGTGAAGAACAGTCTCTCTGAGGTCTTCATGTTCGGAAGTTCCTCCTGGAATGCTTTCCAGTCAACGTTCGAGAGATCTCTTACCTGAGACTTATATGTATATGTAAGTTCGCCTGTCTTAACGGCGTTCTGATATGCATCTGATTCCTTATCAAGTTCGTAGATATCGAATCTGGTTACGATGGACATCGATTCCGTGATATCTTCGGAATAGACCCTGAAGCTTGTGTAATTGAGTATATTGGGATCTTCGGAAACTTCGGCATTGAGTTCGGCCTGGAGTTCCTCGTCGTAATACCAGCATTCACCGTTAAAAGCAGTAAGCCTGTTGGTATTGTCAAACCAGTTCTTTACCACTTCGCTCCCGTCCATATATGCTACGACCTCTTCGAAAAGCATTCCCGTAGCATCACAGGTAATCTCCGGCTCTGTCTCGGTCTCTGTAACGACCTGTTCTGCGACAAGGTTTTCGAGCACTTGGAATTGAATTTGGGCAGAACGATCAAAGAGGCCCTCATTTGATCCCGTCGGATCGGTAGTCTCTGTTTCAGATTTACAAGAAACCGAAAATATAACGGACAGTATCATGAGAGATGCCGCCACTTTTACACCACTTCTATTTACCATACGGGTACATTTTACCCTCCGCCAAAAGTTTATGCAAATTTGACATTTACCGAATTTGGCGCAGTTTCGCGGGTCAAGTTGGTGAATATGGATAAGGATCAGCCTCCGAAAGACATGAAGGCGTCAACGATAGCCTGGCCTCTCTCGTTATCAGCAGAGAACGTCTCGACAACCTGACCTTCAGGGTCGATACCGCTGTGAATAACGATAACGAATCTTCCGTTAAGTCCGTGGATCGGAAGGTTAACACTTATGGAATCAGGATTCATTACAGGATTGCCGTTTGCATCATAAGAATAGAGAAGTCTCTCGGCTGTGGTCATATTATGATACTCGGCAAGATATTTCTCACTGTCGAATCCGTCGTAATCACGGTAAGGTACCTTCATATCAAATTCGATAGCGCCGTTCTGCTGAACGTAACTGTAGAATGTGGATTCCTTATCAAGTTCAAAGATCTCAACGTAAGTAACTTCATCCACTATTTGATCTGTTGAACTGTAGTAGATGTGGAAAGCCGTATAATTCTTGATCCTGTCATCGCCTGAGATCTCAGCATCGCAGATCTTCTGGAGTTCCGGGATATCATACCAGCACTCACCTTCAAATCCGTCAAATGAACTCGTTTCCGCGAACCAGGTCTGGATCGCATCACTCTTCTTCATATACTCAACGAGATCCATGAACGTGAGGTTATCTGATGCGCCGTCTCTTGTGGCATATGTGGTCTTTGTTCCTTCCGAGGAACCCGTGGCATCGCTTGATGCTGTTACACCCGTGCCCTGGTCACTTCCTGAAGGAGCAACCGTTTCCTTTGTTGATGTGTAGCTGCATGAAGCGAGAATAAATGTTGCCGCAACTACAGATGCCAATATCTTTAATTTCATTAATTCCTCCGTTATCAGCCTCCGAAAACGGACAGTCCGTATCTGTTAAGGTACGGCGTAACATCTTCGATAGCTATATGCTCCCTGTAGAAATTACCATCGGAGACCATCCAAATCATGAGTTCTTCATCCGAATCAGGCGCGAGCATGATAACATCATATTCTTTTGGAACATCTTCGTCAAACTCCTGGAGCATCAGCTCGATGAGAGCGTCAGGATTGCCCGTGATGTCGAAGAGCGTGACTCTTGAAGCCGTGTACATGTCGAACATCTCGAGCTCGTTCTTGATGTCCTTCTCCTCCTCGCTCATGGATGCCTCATAGTTCATCCTGACGGCGATGAGTCTGTCATTGTACTTGTATTCGTAATTAACCTTTACGTAGCCCTGGTAGAGGATCTCCTTTGTAAGATCGTACTCGGCCTGAGCTTCGTCGCAATATCTTCCGTAGATGCCCTCAGCCTCTTTATAAAATCCGTTCAGGATAAGGTTGACTGAATTTGCAGGAACATCATTATTATCCATTGATATCAGAAGTCTTTTTCCTTCGAAAACAACAAATTCGTTATCCTCGAGTCCGTAGTTCTCCCTGAACTCCTCTTCTTCAACAGTGAAGCCTTCGATTATCTCGTTATCGATAAGTTCCGAAAAATCAACTCTGGAAACAGGCTCAACTTCCGGTGTAGGAGTCGGCGAAGGAGTAGGTGTTGCCGTTGGGATCGGTGTAGGCGACGGTGTGGTCTCCTCTATGACCTCAGGAGCCTCTGTCTCCTCGATGGTTGTCTCCGTTATGATTGCATCAGTTGGTTCTTCAACTTCATATACCTCTTCTTCGGCATCGTTACCCGACACAATATCGGCAAGTTTTTTGGTGTCTCTGGAAAGTCCCTCCTTATCAACCGCACATGATACAAGGATAAGTGTTGATACCATAACAACGATCGCTGCTCTAGTTCTGTTTTTCATAAGACACCTCCGACATTCCCCTAAAAAACGCCGCAAAAAAGCGGGAAGTAATCACTATGATTATACTTCCCGCTTATGTAACTAATATTTCATTATCGAGTCATTTCAATGGCGACTTCATTAGGGATCTCGTCCTCATCCGGTTCCTCTTCGACCTGGTCGAATTTTCCTCCCGGTTTTCTGAGTCTCAGGATCATGATAATGATACCGATGATCAGAAGGATACCGCCGATCAGCAATGCTGCCTCCATAAGGAACAGCCTCTGTGTGGCGAGAATGGATGCCTTCTCCCAATATGGGAACTCGTATCCGGAGGTCTTGTTTTCGAATTCACCTATAGGCATATTATGGTCATATATCTTGTCCACTCTGAAGCGGCCCGTGTTGCTGACAACAAGATACTGAGGGTCGTTCATGTTATACGAAGGCAACGCGTTGATAATATCTGTTCTTGCTACACCGCGGACTGCTTCAGGAAGCATAGCCTCGTAACATGAGATGGCGATTGCAGGTCCTGAAGGGTTGGTGTTCTCATCGTCTGATCCCGTATCAGCGGAGAAAAATCCGTTTCTCGACATATCGTCGATCTTGCTGAAGTAACAGAATACCCTAAGGGTCTCTGATCCCGTGATCCTGTCGATCTTGGTCTTCTTCTCGCGGACTACACCGACAATGGTCATATCTTCGCCAAACATCTGGATCTTCTGACCTGATACTGAATATGACTTAAAGAGTGTCCAAGCAAGCTCGTCGTTGATGACGATCTGGTTAGGATCATATTCGTCGAGCGGAAGGAATCCGCCGTCCATATATTCGAACGGATGGAAGGACTGGAAGTCTCCTCCTACTGCAACAACCTCAGCTTCAAAATTCTTTGTAGCCGCTCTGTTGCTTCCGTTGATCTCCATCCACTTTGTGTAACTTCCGTTTGCCTTGAAAGTCGTGGAATAACAATCATTCCAGCCAGTCGGTTTTACTTCCGAAGATGACTTCTTTTTCTTGATCGTCTTTCCTGAATCGACCGTACCCTGAAGTTCCTTACGAACCTTTACGATGTCTTCCTTCGTAATTGACTGGTTCTCTCCGAGAGAAACGATAGGAGCATAAAGATCAGTCCTGTTTCCCTTCGCGAAAACACTCATCTGACGGTACTCGGTCTTGCCGCCGTTCTGCCAGTACTCGGCCATGTTCTGGTCTTTTCTGGCATTCAGCGTTCCGAATATCATTACAGACATGGAGATTATTAGTCCCAATGCTACGAGGATGACCCAGAAATGCGCCGTCAGGACAACATTTTTGAAGGTCTTACCGGTGGACTTTCTGATGTCGCGCCAGTAATCCTTGATCCAATTGATAATACCCATCAGGCGTCACTCCTTCTTGCTGTAATCCTGAAGTCTTACGCGGTCACCGTCCTTAAGAGGTTCTTCGCTTCGTGTAATGTACTGATACTTGGAATCGAGCTTTCCGTCGCCCTTAGCCTTGATGGCTGTTCTTGCTCCGTCTGTAGCCTCGATGTCAACTTCGATCTTCTTTACAGTGTACTTTGTTCCGAGAGGAGTGGACTTCTCGATGAGCGCATATACAAAGTCACCTGAGTTATCTGTAATAACTGCGCTGCTTGGAACGACATTATCATAGTTCTTGTTGGACTGGCCTGCGATTACGGTGATCTCCTCACCCGGATAGAGAGTCTCAGCCTGAACCTGGCACTTAACTACTCTTCTGTCTCTAGGGGAAGTCTTGTCAGGCTTAATGGAGATAACGACAACCTTGTCGATTCCGTGTGTATCACACTCCAACTCCATTCCGTTATAGAAGGACTGAGCTTGATCTGTTGAGAAATTGAACTCAACTGTACATTCGATATCCTCCCAGTCAGGCATTACTGAGAACAGTACGTCACCTTCGTGGATAACATCATCCTGATTAACACGGATGTTAGTCATAACACCTGTCTTAGGAGACTTGATGTCAATAGTGTTGATGCTCTCTTCCATCTCCTTGATCTTATCTTCGTAATCCTTAAGCTTCTTGTCATTCTTAGCCTTTGCATCAGCTGCCTTCTCTTCATTGATGCCTGCATTTACCTGTGCATCGGAAAGGTCCTTCTGAGCATCTGAGTAGCTCTTGTTTGCCTTATCGAGAGCGTTCTTTGCATCGTCCTCATCCAGAAGCTGGCTTGCGGAAGTGATGGTGCTCTGAAGATCAGAGATGTCACTATTGAGTTCGGCCTTCTTCTCGGAATTGGAAGAAAGTCTGCTCTTTGCATCCTCGAGTACTGCCTCTGCGTCAGCGATCTGTCCTTCGAGGTCTTCCTTCTGAGCCTCGAGCTCATCAAGTGTGTTAGGAAGTGAAGGCTCTGTTGTTGTAGGTTCTGTAGTTGTAGGATCTGTCTGTGTTGTAGGGTCCGATGAAGTAGTAGGATCTGACGGATCAGAAGGATCGGATGTAGGAGTTGCTGTAGGCTCAGCTGTAGGTGTAGCTGTAGGAGCGTTCTTTACTTCCTCAATCTTCTTTTCTACTCTCTCGAGCTGGCTCTTGAGGGATGCTACTGTTGTCTCATATTCCTCTACTGTAGCGGAAGCAGCCTCGATCTCTGCTTCTACTGCCGTAAGTTCTGCCTGTTTGCTCTCGAGTGAGCTCTGGGCATTAGCGATCGTGGAATCCTTTTCCTTGGACTCTGCGTAGCTCTTGTTAGCAGATTCTACTGTTTCCTTAGCTGTATCAACGGTATCCTTAAAGGACTTTGTTGAGTCAGTTGTCGGTGTCTTTGAATCGTAGTAAATGGACTTCTTAAGGTCCTCGTATTCCTCTACGGTTGTGTCATAAGTAGAAGTATCTTCAACTTCATAAAGAGTGATAACAGCCTGACCCTCAGCTACGTTTTCGTAGTCTGATGCCGAGATCTCCTTGATCTTACGTCCTTCGAGAGACTTAGGAGCCTTAAAGTCAGTCTGGTTGGAGCATACCGTTGTTCCCTTCGCGGAATTCGTGAAGGAGAGGTTGCCCCACTGTGCATATTCTGCTACGACCTTCGGGATCGTTGCATTCATAATAGTATTCGAGAAAAATGTCAGAAGGAGCATGACCGCCAAAAATGTAACGATCGCTCTTATAACCCATCTTCTAGTTTTCTTCTTATCAGCCATATTACGCCTCCAATTGTATCTTATATATCTTTGTCATTTTTTTACTTAATTCCCGAATGCGAAATACCTTCGACGAGATACTCTTCACCCCAAAGGAATATAAGGAGTGCCGGTATCATGTAAAGTGCGGAGGCCGCAAATGCTATTCCTATCTCAGCTTCGTTTATCTGCGACAGGAAGACCGATAACGGTTGTTTCTGTTCGTCGGTAAGAAGTACCAACGGCTGCTCAACCATGTTCCAATAGTCGATGAACAGCAATATTGCCAGAGCGAATATAGCGCTCTTACAAGTAGGAAGTGCGATCTTGGTGAAGATCTGCCACTCGGTCGCTCCGTCAAGCTTAGCAGCTTCGATGTAGGAGGACGGTATCTGTCTCATGTACTTCGTAAGAAGGAAGCAGCTGAACGTCGAGAAGATACCAGGCAGTATGATCGACCAGAACGAATCTATCAGGTGGAGCTTATCCGCGATCATGTAGTTCGGAACCAACGTTACCTGGAAAGGCATCAACATCAGGATGACGTAGGAGAAGAACAGGATCTCTCGCCTTCTTTTTCGATAACGGGCAAAACTATATGATGCAAGAGATGCCACGACGAGCTGACCCAGAACGATCGGAACTACCATGATGACGGAGTTCCAGAACTTGAGGAGGTATGCAGGGCTCATGAACAGGAGTGTCTTGTACTGCTCGAGCGTAACCCTCTCAGGGACCATTCGGAGCACCGGCGTCTTATCAAGATAAGTGGCTCCCTTATCTCCCGCGTGACCCGACAAACTCTGGAAGATAACTCCGTAGTTGTCCTGGATCTCCGCTGAAGACATGAACGAGTTGATAAATGTATAAAAGATCGGAACGAGTGCCATGACCGATGCGAGGATTGCGACCGCGATGCCGAGTCCCATGGCTGCCTTGATGAAGCCGTTCCTTCTCTTGAGAACCTTTCCTGCCCTTTTACGCTCTTTGGCGAAGAAAGCCTCTCTTTCATCAGGCGACATATGATCAAACTTGCTGACCGGCTTTTCGACCTGGGTGTAGACCTTACGTCTTGCCTGGGTAGCCGCAAGTTTTCTTTGTTTACGTACTAATTCTTCGTTTCTGTATGTTGCCATGGCTTACTCCTCGATGTCTCCGCCGAACTTAGCCTCTGCAAAGAAGAGGAAGCCGACGATAATGATCATTACGATACACATGATGATCGCTCCGGAAGAAAGTCTGGAGTAATCCAGATGTCTGAACGCGTTGTTCATGTAATGCTGGAGCATGTAAAGTGTATCGAACGGGTAGTCACCCGTCAGGAGGTAAACCTCACGGAAGATCTTGAAGGAATTGATGAGCGACATGATTCCTACGAAGAAGATCGTTGAGCTTAAGTAGTGCATCTTGATTGCGAAGAATCTCTTGACCGGACCTGCACCATCCATTTTCGCGGACTCGATAACTTCAGTAGGAATATTATTAAGAGCCGCAAGGAACAATACCATGTTGTAGCCGAGGTTCTTCCAGATGAACATGATAAGGATAACTATCTGCGCATATGATGATTTGAGCCAGTCTATCTTGTCCAGTCCGAAAAGGTTTCCGAGCCAACCGTTGATAACACCGTTGTAGCTGAAGAAAACCTGCCAGATCAAAACGATGGATGCAACCGGAACCATCATAGGGTTCAAAAGGATACTTCTAAAAATACTCTTGCCAGGCATACCGCTGTTCAAAAGAAGGGCGATCAAAAGCGCCAATACGATTGCAAGCGGAACCGCTATCAATGCAAAAGTAAGAGTATTTATGGATGCATCCTTGAAAGCACCGTTTGTAATAACTCTGGTGTAGTTTGTGAATCCCACGAAATCAGTATTTGTGGATGATTTCTGGAACGAGGTCTTGAGGAGCATCAAAAGCGGCATGAAGAAGAAAAGGAATACTCCAAGAAGGCTCGGGAGCAAGTAGCCCGTAAATACTCCCCAGTCAAGGATCTTTCTTCTTCTGTGGAGACGCTTCTTCTGTTTGTTGAGCTCGGATCTCTTAAGCAGAACCTCTCCTCTTTGTTGTTGTTTCTCTGACATTTTATATTACTTCCCTTGTAAATTAGTCTTCAATATTTTAGCAGATGGCCACCCCGAGATTTACCCCCCGGGAAGTAAATCCCGGGAGGTGTTGTTGGGACATAAAGTTTTTCGTTCTCTTTGGGAACAACTATATGACGAATCAAATCCGCGTTTTGTTCCCTTGTTTAACCTACTGTTTCATACTTATTTCCTCTCGTCAAGTACAGTCTGAGCTCTGTTGTTGATAATCTCGATAACAGAGTCAAGATCTTTCTGTCCTTCAAAGAACGGCTGGATCTCTTCAATAACGATACTCATGATCTCGTTATCACATGTAGTGATAGAGCTTACACTCTCGATAGAAGCCTTGTAAGATTCCGGCAATCCGCTGTCCGGATTATAAAGTCCGTACATAGGCAGCTCTTCATCAGAGATAGGTGTATCGGAAGCTTCTGTGATGAGATTGTAGTAATCCGTGTTGAACTTTTCAGCTTCCTTAAGCTTAGCATCAAGTGCTTCCTTGTTCAAAGGATTTGCATCTGCATACTGAAGTACTTCATCACTACTCATTGTCTTAACGAATTCCCATGCTCCGTCCTTGTTCTCTGACTTAGCTGAGATCGAAACGGAATCCGAGATATATACTGAAGGTCCTTTTCCGTCAGAAGAAGGAAGACCTACAACCGTTGTGTTTGCTCCGAAGCGTGAATACATTGCAAGTGCCGGGAGGCTTCCGATAGTAGCAACGTAAGCATTCTTACCATCCTCCGGCATACCGTACACGAGATCCTCATCGCCGTTATCAACATGCTCAGGGATGCTGTCCTTGAAGAAGTTTGCAAGATCTCTGAATTCCTGCTGATCAAAGTTGGCCTTTCCGTCCTTGATCATTGCCTCATGGCAGTTTGAGAGGCACTCTTCGAAGAATTCAAGTCTTGTGCTGTCAAGTGTATACGGATCTTCACCGTTACATGTATCGGATACGAATGTCTTATACTGATCCAGTGTAAATCCTACTGCACCGGAAGGGATCGTTGTCTTGTCGCATACGATGCCTGAGAATACGAATGCATTTGGCATATAGAAGAGCTTGCCGTCTTCCTTGGAAGCATCGATGATATTTGTAAAGTACTTGGATGTATCAAGTCCGTTGTCGCCGCCGATATATGTTGTAAGATCTACAAGATAATCCTCGTTAAAGAGTTCGGCATAATCTGCTGCGCCAAGGATAACATCAGGACCGTCACCTGACATGAGCTCAACTGCGAGAGCATTAGCAAGCTGTGCCTTGCCCTTGCCTTCCTCGATGCTGTCGTTCTCACTGTTTCCTTTTGTCTTTGAATCCTTGTAGTCATCAACATCATATGTAACTACTTTTGCAAAGCAATCCTTATTTGTCTCATTGAAAACTCTGAGACCTTCTGCCTCGTTATAGCTGAATGTTGTATTGAGATTAGCTACCTTGAGGACCTTCTTACCTTCGTTAGGATTTGAGTCAGCCTTTTCGAAAGTATAGATTACCGTAGGAGCCTGCTCAAAATAGTTGTCTGACTGGAAACCTGTGCATGCCAATACTGCGCCATTCTCAGTAGCAGCAAGGATATTTCCTCCGTTTGACTCGTTTCTGTTGATATTGCAGTCATCAAACATGATGAAATCTTCCTCTTCGCCTGAAGCATTCAGTTTCTTGATACCGTCTGAAGTGAGGCAGTACTCATTTCCTTCGAAATATGTGTAATGCTTCTTAAGGATATCTGCATCTGTCTCAATCTGCTGAGCCTTACCTGACTGAGGATCTACTTCAAGAGTGATCGTATCTCCGTCGGAGTATGCCTGAACGAGAAGCTTTCCTGCGCCGTTACCATACATGCTGTCGATATATCCGACTTTATCTTTACCGATATCCTTATCGAAATCAGTCTTGCTTACCTGCTTGCCGTCCTTATAGAAAACGATCTGAAAGTTTTCATCGCTTACTTCGAGGCAGTCATATCCTTCAGCATTAACGACCTTAGCAACATAAGCCTGCTTTCCGAGTTCAAGCAACTGTGGTTCGCCGACTAATTCGCCTGTCTCAAGGTCGATCTCTGCATATGAATTTTCAACGTCCAGGGTAAGAGCCTTTGTCTTCTGATTGATATAGTAGATTCCTACACCTTTTTCGGAAGGAACAACTGATGTTACCTGAGCTACATAATCTGCTGATTTAACAATCATGTCATTCAAATGAAGTGTTCGGATCTCATTTCCGTCTTTATCAAATTCCACAAGGTCGCTTACCAGGTATGAGTTGTAATCAAAGTTCGGATCTGTGAATGCTCCTGCAGGCATCTTCTTAAGTCCTGCGTAAAGAACTACGTACTTGTCTCCGCAGACCATCGGTTGGTCGTGCTGGATGAGCTCATAATCTGCCGGGTCGTAGCTGTCTTTCAAAACAATTCTTGTTGTGTTGTACCATGTATCGCTTGCAGAAATAACTTCCGCCTTTCCGCTTTTGTTTGTGCAGGCAGTCATCATCGTTCCCATTCCGAGGACCATTGTTGCTGCGAGTGCGCAAGCTGATACTTTTCTGTAGTTAACCATTTTTTAGTTTTCTCCTTGATCATATAATTTCTTTTGTGTGGGGGGTTCCGCCGCACCTTTGAGCAGGTGCGGCATCAGCCTTTGCCCTAACTCCACGTTAATTATATGGATCACCTATTAAGAATTGTTAAAGATAGATTAAAGACATGGTTCAGATTTCCTTATGTCTTTTACAAGTGAGATTATGGACTATTGCGAAGTCCCTTTCCATTGGGTTTGCTTACAAAAGAGCACTTATACATTACATTTTTGTAATCACATTAAAAAACCGCCTCGCGAAAGGCGGTTTTTATGCTTTTCTTTATCTTATAACAGGTCTTCTCTGCCCTTTTCTTTAAGGCGGTCGACCATCAGCTTAACGTCCTGGGCCTGTTCCTTGGAACATACCAGGATGGAATCCTCAGTCTGTACGATAACAAGGTCCTTTACACCGATAGTAGTAATGATCTTATCATTAGACTTATTAAATATAACCGAATTCTCGGTATCGATACCCTCAAATGAGCCTACCACAACGTTATCGCTGTCATCCTTAGGAAGAACGGCGTCAAGTGTATCCCAAGCGCCGACATCATTCCAACCGAACTCTGCAGGAATACAGTAAACTTCAGATGCTTTCTCCATGATACCGTAGTCGATGGAGATCTTCTCGAGTTCAGGGTATACCTTCTCGATGGCTTCCTTCTCTGAAGGAGTTCTTAAGGTATCGAAGATGGCCTCCATCTTCTCATATGTATCAGGAAGGTAAGCCTTAAATGCATCAAGGATTACAGATGCCTTCCAGATAAACATTCCGGAGTTCCAGAGGTACTTACCGGAACTGATATACTCCTTAGCTACGGATTCGCGAGGCTTCTCGACAAAACGGCGAAGGTGATAAACTTCACTTCCCGGCTCGACCGGATTAGTGGAAAAACGGATATATCCGTATCCCGTTGACGGGAATGTAGGCCAGATACCGATAGTTACGATACGGTTTGTCTTCTCTGCAGTGTCGAATGCCAGATCGAGGACTCTCTCGTATTCCTTGATATCTGCGATATGGTGATCAGCCGGAAGAACTGCCATAAGAGCATCTCCATAGAGCTTTTTCAATGTCATTGCCGCATAGATGATGCAAGGAGCCGTATTACGCTGAACAGGTTCGATGAGGATATGAGATCTGTCTACCTCAGGGAATAATACCTTATCCATGAGTTCAGCCTGCTTCTCGTTGGTTACGATGAAGGTGTTCTCTCTTCCGATGGACTTCTCGTAGTGCTTGATGGTCTCATTGATCATTACGTCTGAGCCTGTAAGCTTTACAAGCTGCTTAGGTGTTGACATTCTTGATACAGGCCAGAATCTTGTTCCGCCACCGCCTGCCATTATGACTGCTGTTCTTTTCATTTGTCGCCTCATTAAATGTAGTTCACGCTATTGCAAAGCGCTTGTTTGTTATTATACCCTATTGAAGGAATAAAAGTTCAACAAATGAGGTGTTTATGAATTACCGTTATCTTGTCGCTTCTGACATGGACTACACTCTTCTCGTAACAGGAACGGAAGTTTCAGAGGAGAACAGAAAAGCGATCCGTGAATTAAGGGAAGCAGGCGTAGCCTTCACCCTGGCGACAGGAAGGACTTTTTACCTCGTAGGCAAATATGTCCGTGAACTTGATATCGATGTGCCTCTGATAACAAGTAACGGCGCTGCTCTTTATGATCCGTTTTCCCATAGCGAAGTATATTCAAACAATATGGATGAAAAAGTCTTAAAGGAATTGTTTAAGATCCTCCTGGATAGAAAAGTGGATTTTGCAGGTTACTCCCCAAGCGGTGTTTATTTTGCTCCGGATAGCGGTCGAAGGGCCTTTTTCGAGAACTACAATAAGGATGTCCCGGAAGAAGAAAAAGCCAAACTCTATGATTTTGATTACGGGACTTTGGATAAAGCGGATTTCCCTATATTCAACAAGATACTGGTCGTAGGAGCCGACGAAGAGACTACTAAGCTTCTAAGGAGCAGGCCCGATCTGGAGACCGCCGCTTCCACCGGTAATTTCCTGGATGTTATGAAAGTGGGTTCCACCAAGGGTAACGGACTTATGATGCTGGCAGACCGCCTAGGCATACCGCGCGAGAATACATTTGCCATCGGTGATAACGAAAACGACCTGCCGATGCTTCAGATGGCGGCACATTCGATCGCCATGGGCAACAGCCGCGAGGACATTAAGGCCTGCTGTGATTATGTTACGTCAAACTGTGATGAGGACGGATTTGCAAAGGCAATGCGCGAGTATGTGCTGCCGATGGTCAAGAAAGACCGAATGCTTCCTTGATATTGGCTTCAACAACTGCTTCGATCAAGGTTCTCAAAACATCAAAGTCTATGCTACCATTTCCGGCCTTAAAAAAAAGAATATCCTTGCCATCACGAAAGCCACTTGAAATGTAATGACTTTCTTTCTGTGCTGCCCTGACAGCATAATTCATGTCATTCATCATTCCTTGCATTTCCAATATAAAGCAACGGTCTGCCTCTTCAATGTTGATCAGAAAATCCGGATATACTTCGGTTCCATCAGGCAACACCAATCTTGGCTCATATTTAAACTTCAGACCCATTTCGGTTAATAGTTCTGCAATAATAAGTTCGTTCTTTGATCTGAAGTGAATGCCCAAATACACATATGATGTTTTGGTTTCCAACTGGTTGCATTCCTGCCTAGTAGATTTGAAGAAATCATTATCCATGCCAACCAGGCTCTTTTTTACAATTGGATTCTTGAAGGCACTAGGAACAAGACCTGAATAGTTCTCCGTCCAGTAGCGACTCATAGCATCAATCTGCCTGTCTATCATATTATTCTGTTCGAGTATAGATAAAGCCTTCTTTCCGTTTGCGGAATGAATGGAGAAATGCCTTCGGGAAACGCCGCCGTTAGCCTTAATGACAACATCGACAGTTTCATTCCTGACATAAACCTGTGGCTTAGTTTTTCTAGACCATTTGAGATTTGATATTCTTATTGACATGACCGATTTACTATTCATGCCTTTAGGTTATCACCAATTAGAATTTATAGTATCGACAATTAATACTAAAAACCGACAAAGCGAACTAAGAATACGGCTACTGCGAATAAATAGATAGATTTCTGCGTATTATTCGCAAAAAATCAAGGAGATTTTCGCGTATGCGAAAAACATCCTTATTGCCTGCAAAGTAATCGCAGAAAAATGCTGTTTTTTTCGCAGAAAAGCCTTAGGCTTTGAGAGCAACGTCACGCATGATGACATCAAGTCTTTGAACGATGCCTTCCCAAGTGTAGTTGTTATTAACGTATTCGATGCCGTTTTGACCCATGATCTCACACTCGGCTTTGTGGCCCAAAAGATAATCGATACATCCTTCGAATTCCAAATAGTCGGTATAGTAAAGACCTGCGTTGCTTTTAAGACAGTGAGCTTCGAGAACATCGCATCTGCCGTTAACGAGGACCGGACGGCTGAGCTTCATTGCTTCGAGAACAACGATCGAGAGACTCTCAAACTGTGAAGGCAGGATCAGGAATCTTGATGCTGCTATGGAATTGAACTTATCTTCTTCAGATACAAATCCGAGCTTGATGATGTCAGGTGCGTCAGGGATCTTAACGATCTCTTTGCCTGCCAGGGCAAGTTTCAGGTCTGATTCCGGATGACGGTTCTTGTATTCCCTGAAGTACTTGAAAAGCTCAGGACAATTCTTGTTCTCGTCAATACGGCCGATATAAACCATAAAGTCGCCTTCGATATTGAACTTCTTACGGAAGGCTTCGCCATCGACATTTGAAGGAACTTCAACACCAACTCCGCCAATACCTTTGTTATCCAGGATGTTTCCTGTTGAAAAGTACGTGTTGACCAGTTCCTTTTCTTCAGTGGTGTTGTAGAAGAAAGCACCCGGAAGAGTAAACATCTTCTCAAACAAAGGAAGATGCACGGTCCACTCGTCATGAGCAGTCGGAATGAGAACTGCTTTCTTGCCGATCTCCTTAAGACCGAAATATGTGGTGTAGTAAAGATATGTCATGAAGACGAAGCAATCGTAGTTATCTCTGTTGTTTCTGAGCCATTCGATGAGTGCAGGAGTCTCAGGACCCTGAAGGCGCATCCACTCTTCGTACTCTTCAATGGTGTGCTCGCCTGCTGCAATCTTTGAAGAGTACTTGTTGAATATTTCGGTATTTCTCTCGTTTGCTACAGGAAAACGATGGACCTTGATACCGTTTATGATCTCTTCGTCTTTCTCGTATTCGTTTTTCCAGGTGACGTAGTCGATCGCTTTGGTGGTAGCAACCTCGACCTCATGCTCGGTGAGATCGTTTACGTGCTCGGCAAGCTGCTTGGCGTGTACTTCCGCACCGCCGTTAACTTCATCGCCGTATCTTTGCACTACAAAACAGATCTTCATACTGCTTCACCTCTGATAAATCTCTCAAGTTCTTCCAGGAACAAAGCGGATACTTTCTCATAGGAGAAATCTTCCAGGCGCTTGTTCTGTCCTTCTATGACGGAAGCACGGAGCTCCTCATCGAAAAGGAGTTCATGAAGAAGGAATGCGGACTTCTTCGGATCGTCGTTGGTCGTAAGGATACCGCTGCCTCCGAGTGTATCAGGGACTGCCGCGTTAGCGGCCGCCAGGATAGGATCTCCGAAGTACATTGCTTCGATCAGCGGAACGCCGAATCCTTCATGCTCGCTCATACATACAAAAGCATCAGCGATCTTATAGTAAGCGAGGATAGATGCAAATGATACCTGACCCGTGAAGATCACGTTGTCGAGTTCCAGAAGTTTTGCATAATCCTTAAGACGCTTGTCGTAGTTTTCGAGACCCTTCGGATTACCTACTATGAAGAGTCTGATCTTATCGTCGTACATCTTCTTGTATGCACTCATCATGGAAAGCAGATCTTCCTGCTTCTTGTTAGGTGCGATACGGCTTACGAAGACGACATTCTTGATACCGTCGTTATACTTGTTGATGATCTCCTGATCAGGAGTCTTCTTATAATCTTCGAACGGGATAAGGATAGGTCTTATTGCCATCGGGCAGGTGTAGCCCAATTCCTGAAGATCTTTTCTGTTGTAGTCGGATACGCACAATACTCCTTCGAAAGTATCGCTTAAGCTCTGGACTTCGCCTCTTCCCTTAGAGCAGAGTCTGGCGGAAAGGCCGGAGTACTTCGCGAAGAACTTTGGCGGAGTGATGTTGTGATAGATAAGAAGTTTTCTTCCGCCCATGGACTTGATCTTCCTGTTAAGATCGGTACCTGTGGACAGATGATAGATCATGATGTCGTCATCATTCAGCTTCGGAAGAGCATTGATCTCCTTAACTCCGTTGATATTTGCAAGACGTGTGTCGATATGCTCGGCATAAGTATTCATCTTATAGCCGTTCTTGTTGAGAAGATCCATGATGGCGAGTGAATCGTTACTTACTGCATCACCGAAGGATAAAGTTGTCAGTACCTGATATATCTTCATACTTCGGACTCCAGTTTACAGATCTTTGCTTCAAGAGCATTGATCCTGTTATAAAGTGCTTCACGTTCTTTGTAGAGCTTGAAAAGTTCCAGCAAAGCAACCGTGAACTTGTCGTCGATATTATTCTGCTGACCTACCATCGGATCGATCCAGAAAGCCAGGAACTTTCTAACTATCCTGCCCTTCTTATCAAGGCAGTTATAGGAGATGCCGCGGTTCTTTCTGATGTGATTTACACAGTGCTTCAATGAGCCTGTCGTTCCCTCATTCTGGAATGATACCGGAACGGAATCGAAAGGTTCGATCTTGATATCAGGAAGGTCTTTCTTGGACGCTTCGTATCTGTCGTTTAAAACTTTTCTCGCGTCCATATCATTTACCCTTTTTCTCTTCGAGAGCCTTTAGCCTCTTTTCGAGATTATCTGCTCTCTTCTTGAGTTCTTCGTTGTCGCTCTTTACTTCGCCGATGGTCTCGGAAACTCTGTAGTAATAGTAGTTCAATGTGTTCTGCTGTCTTACTACAGGAAGGATGAAAAATCCCGTGATCTTACGGATAACCTTCTTGAAGAAAACGGCTATCTTGTTTCCCGGAAGCGGAGCATACGGCTGCACTTCGTAGTTGTAGGAGATATAATCGATCGCTTCGTCCAGGTCACCGTTACGCTTGGTGGACTCGACATCGGTAAAGGACAAAGGCTGCTTGTCTTTTCCGGTCCTGATGATCTCGTCGCGGATCTCTTCCATGATTCTCTCTATGTCTACAGTGTTATCCATTTGAAGCCTCCGTACAAAGCTTGAAGAATTCTTTGTATTTATTTGTTACCACATCCCAGTCAAACTGTGAGTTAACGTATTCGTATCCGTTCTCGCCCATCTTGTCTGCGATGTCCTTGTGGTCTTTTATGTAGTTTACCGCACCTTCGAAATCGAAGTAATTCTTAAAATACAATCCGCCCTTGGATTCAATTGCGAAGTTCTTTGTTACCGCACAATCCTCATGTACGAGCACAGGCCTTTTTCCGAGCCAGCTTTCCATGATGACCAGTGAGAAGCTCTCGTTCTTTGAGGGCTGGCACAGAAGAAGTGATGCCGCCTCCGCATCGATCTTATCCTGCAGATCCACGAATCCCAGATCAACGAACCTGTCGGTATTCGGAAGGTCGATCTTACCGCCTCCGATCAATACCAGTTTCATGTCACAAGGATTTCTCTTTAAATACTCGTCAAAATACTTGACCAGAGTATGCACATTCTTGCCTTCGTCCTTGCGGCCTGCGTAGAGGATGAACGGCTCATTGATGTTGAACTTTTCCCTGAACCTTTGAGCGTCGCCCTTAAGTCCGCAGTCCACGCCGATACCCATTACGATCTTGTTTGCCTTGGATATATCGAAAAGTCTCTCCGTCAGTTCCTGCTCAGGCTTCGCGTTGAACACGAATCCGTTGACCTTCTCGTAGACGTCTTTGAGAACATCCATGTGTGCATATGCTTCGTCGTGAAAACACGGGATGACGACTGACTTTTCAGGTGCAACCTTAATTCCGTTTACCGTGGTTCCGAACATGTACGGAATGAATACGAAAAGGCTGTAGTCGTCCTTATGCTCTGCCATGTAGGAATAAAGCTCCGGGCTGTTTATCATTTCCTTGAAAAAGATCTCCTGATCAGGGATCTTCGGAACCCTGCCTCTCATAAGGACTCTGTTGACCCTGTCGAACTCTGCGGCATTTCTCTTGCCTGCAGGAAAACGCATAACTGTTATGCCGTTTTCGACGGTGGTGCCCGGCTTATGGAAATTGTCGTTCCAGTCGCTGTCGAACTGCTTGACGCACGTGGTCAGGATCTCGAGCTCGACTCCTGCGGCGTGAAGGTGCGAAGTAACGCCGCGAAGCTCCATCTCGGCGCCTCCCGGAATCTTTTCACCGTACCACGGAACAACAAAACCCAGTTTCTTCATGAAGACCTCTTACATCTTTCTTGCTACGATAGCGTAATCCTGGCTTCCGTAGATCTTCTCGGAGAGCTTGCTGATCGCTTCGTTTACTTCGTCGATGTTGTCGACGGATGTTGTCTTTATTGTAGGAAGGCTCTCTGTGGTCCTTGAACCTTCGGTAAATACGATCTCGACTTCAGTAAAGCCTGCAAGTCTTGCGACGTATTCCAGATAGAGCGGATGGATCGGCTTCCTGTGGGAAGGATCGATATAGAAAGCACCCGTAAACATTGATACACAGCACGGATTCGGTGTCTCGAAAATGCAGTAGCCGCCCTTCTTCAGGACTCTGAAGGACTCGCGGTAGAGCTCGATGATGTCGGAGTTGGAGATGTGCTCCACGACCTGTGCAGCGAAAACGCCGCTTAACGAATCGCTGGTAAAGTGCTTGATAAACGAGATGCCGTCGCCGTACTGAACGTCAAGGCCTTTTCGAAGACACTTATTGACGAAAGGTCTGAAGATATCGATACCGCTGGCGTTGATGTTGTTCTCCTTCATGAGCTCGAGGAACTCGCCACGGCCGCTGCCGATCTCGAAGATAGGTGCGTCGGCGTCCTTGAAGTAAGGAACGTACATCTTGAGACGCTCTTTGATCTCTTCCATCGGGCCTCTGAAGTGGTTCTCGAACTCCTCGTACTCGAAGTCGGAGAGACCGCCGTCGTGAGGGATATCGAATTCGTCCACTACCTTCTGGAGGGACTGAACCTTGTTGGAGAGGTAGTCGTTCTGTGAGTTGAGCTTGACGATGGCTTCGCGGAGATGGTTGATCTCGACTTCGTGCTCGCCTCTCATCCTGTTGAGTTCGTTAAGGGATGCAACGAGATGATGGTTCATCAGGTTCTGCTCCTGGAACATCGGGCGGATAGGCTTTGCCAGGATCTTCCAGATCACTTTCTTGATGCCTGCTGTGAACTTGTTGCCTCCGAACTGGCGCTGCAAAGTTGTATCGATGTGGGCGTTGGCTTCGCCGAGCTCGACACGGAGGTTGGAATCTTCGCCTGTTACGGCATTCTTGCCGAGTACCAGGTCATCGAACAACTGCTTGTCCTTGCCCTGATCACCGGTCTCGTTAACGAGGCTCTGAACTGCTACGTTCTTATCTTCGATCTCATCTATGATCTGAGATACTTTTTCTTTAGTCTGCATACTTTAGAAGCTCCTTTACTACGTGGTCCCATGAAATATTCATGTCCTCGATCTTTTTCTTTCCTGCGGCTCCCATACTGACTGCACCGTCTTTGTTCTCACCCAGCTTGTCCATTGCTTCGCCGATGGAATCGGATTCAGGCTCACAGACATAACCGTTTATTCCGTCTTCTACAAATTCGAGAGGTCCTCCGCTGTCCTTGGCGGTGATGACCGGCTTACTGGAAGCCATGGCCTCGAGCGTGATGTAGCCGTAGTCCTCGTCCTTCGGGATGAAGACTACGCCGCGGCAGTTGGCGTAGAGGTTTATCTTCTCTTCCTGTGATACGTAATCGAAATATCTTACTCTGTCCTTGAGACCGTACTCTTCGATGTTCTTGAGAAGCTCGTCTCTGACCGAATCGGTATCGGCTGTGCCGACGATGTAGAGTTTGACGCCGGATTTTGTTTTCGAGAGGGAGCGAAGAGCAAGGAACTGTCTCTTGGTGGCATTGATCCTGCTCGGCATCAGGAGGTAGTCCTCGGATTCCGCGCAGTAGAATTTGTCCATGTCAGGACATGGGTGGTAAAGCGGTGTGGAGTCAAGGCCGCAGTGCCTCTTGAGGCGTGCGGCGACGTTTCCGGAATTGGCGAAGACGTGCTTGGCCTCGGAAATGTACTTTACGTCCGCATTGGTGATGATGTCCTTGACGCGAAGGCCTTCGGCATCACTTTTTATGTTCGAAAACTCTGTATCGAACAAGTCATAAGCCTGCCTGTGCTGATGCAGGATCCACATTACCTTGTTGGGATGCGGGATCAGATAAGCGGGGAATTTCATGCCGATCGCCAGATCGATCTTGCCCGCCCAGGACTCGCTTAAGTTAAGAAGTCGCATGGCGACTATATGATCTTCGACTCTTCCGATGGGATTGTCGTTGAAAGGGATGTTTATGATCTCGACTTCGTGTCCGTGCTCTTCGAGAGCCTTACGAAGGTTATTGACGTGCATCTCTGCGCCGCCTCTGACAAAAGGGATCTGAGTTGTGAGCAATGCTATCTTCATTCTTTTCCCCTTTCTTACTGCTTCTTGATGTTTTCAGGCATGTGCCAGATCTGATCGATCCTTGTTATGCCGCTGTCGCCCCTTTTCGAGTCTGTCTCGAAAACGAACGCTTCTTTGTAGTAGTCTACCGGAACGCCCCTGTCGCACTCGATCGCCAGGTCCGCCAAGTACGTTCCCGGCAGCAGGTCGCAGGACGGCATCTCGATCTCCAGAACGCCGTCTTCCTCGATGTCAAAGCGGTCGATCCTGTCGATCCTGGTGTTGGTGCCGTAGCAGTAGACTCCGTCATTTCTGAAGATACCGATTCCGAAGACGGCATCCTCGACTTTCTTGTTCACTTTATAGGTTACGCGGATCCTCATCTTGGAACCCACGTGGAAAACGTCTTTCTCGTTTCCGTCTTCATCGAGGACCTTAACGTCGGTTATCTGGGCATCGCCGTTACCCCAGCGCTTCTTGTCGTCTTCCTTCTCTTTCTCCTTCTCCTTGGCCTTTTCCTTCTGCTTCTGATCGTTACGGCGCTGGCCCATGAAGTCCATGTATTCCATATGAACGTCACGCGGGATGCCGTCTGCTACGATCTTACCTTCGTTGATCCAGATAGTCCTGTCGCAAAAAGCCTCGATCTGATCCAGGGAGTGTGAGACGATGACGATGGTTGTGCCCTTCGCCTTGATCTCCTTGAGTTTGGCGAAGCACTTTGCCTGGAAGTTGGCGTCGCCTACTGCCAGGATCTCGTCGATAAGAAGGACGTCGGCATCAACGTTGATGGCAACCGAGAATGCCAGACGCATGTACATACCGGAGGAGTATGTCCTTACCGGGTTATCGATGAATTCCTCCAGTTCGGAGAATGCGATAATATCGTCCAGACGGCTGTCGATCTCCTTTTTCGAGAGGCCGAAGATGGATGCGTTCGTATAGATGTTCTCTCTGCCGCTCATGTCAGGGTGGAAACCTGCGCCCAGCTCGATCAAACTGGAGACGCGGCCCTTGACGTCGATGGTGCCCTTGTCCGGATAAAGTATCCTCGTCATGAGCTTCAGGAGCGTGGATTTGCCGCAGCCGTTGTGGCCAACGAGGCCCACTGCCTGGCCCTTATCGATGGTGAGAGATATATCGTTTAAGACTACTCTGTCCTCATGCCTGTTCCTGCCTCTGAAGATGATCCTCTCCTTGAAGCTCTGGCCCTTGTCAAAGTAGACCTTGAATTGCTTTGTTACGTTCTTTACTACGATGGAGTTCTCTGCCATATCAAAGTTCCTCCGCGAAGTGCTTCTTAAGTCTGCCGAAGATCACAAAACCGATCACGAGGAAGAATGCCCCGAGAAGGAATGCTTCGAGCAGTGTTGAAAGATCAGGGATCCCGCCGTCATAAAGTATCGTTCTGTAGCCGCTGATGACCGATGTCATAGGGTTCAGATGCTCGATGATGAAGCGGATCTTACCCGGAAGTTTCATATATCTTTCCTGCGGATAAACAACAGGTGTGAGGTACATCCATGCCATGCTGACGATGCCCAGGATGTGCTCAAAATCTCTGAAATAGACTGTTATTGCCGAGGTGATCATGGCAATTCCCAGCGCCAAAACGTACTCGACGATCATGATGATCGGCAGGCACAAAAGTCCCAGCGGGTTAAGGCTCGTCCTTGATACGATGACGATCGCCATAACAACGATAAAGCAAAGGAGCATGTTCACAAAACAGCTGGTAACGTATGAGATCGGAAGGACCTCACGTGGGAAATAGATCTTTTTGACGAGGTCTTTTTGTGACAATACGGAAGTCGATCCGCCCGTGACGGAAGCCTGGAAAAAGATCCACGGAATGAGCGCAACCGTAAGGAACAGGTAGTACTTCGGCTGGTCCGTAGGAAGGATGTATGCAAATACGAAGGAGTAGATGAGTATCTGGAACAAAGGGTTCACAAAAGTCCACAAAAATCCCAGAACGGAACCTTTGTAGCGACCCCTCAGGTCCTTACGGACGAGGCTTATGATCATCTGTCTGTAATCCCAGATCTCCTTTAGCATCAGCCGTTACCCTTCCTGTAGTCTTCCAATACGTCTTTTATGGTCTCGAAAACATCATACTGCGCCTCAAAGCCGGTCGCCTTCTGAAGCTTAGTGATATCGGCTCTTACATGAACCAGTTTGTCATCATCAAGACGCGGCGGCAAAGTAACCTTTGCCTTGGCTTTCTCGCTTAAATCGATGAGGTTTCCGATGAGATCTCTGATATAAAAGCTCTTGCCGGAGCCCACATTATAGATCTCGTTCTTTTCGCCTTTTTCGGCGAGGAGCCTGTAGGCTCTAACAACATCTCTGGCGTCCGAAAAGTCGCGCCAGGAATCAAGATTTCCGAATGTGAATGTATCGATCAGACCGTTTTCAAGATCAACGATCCTTTTACAGTAATCCGTAACGACGAATCCTGTTTTCTGACCCGGGCCGATGTGGTTGAAAGATCTCGTCATGATGACGTCGAGATCGTATTTTCGAGCCATAAGGAAGACAAGATCCTCCTGGGCATTTTTCGATACGTCATATGGTGATGTGCAGTTCAGAGGAGTCTCTTCGGTGATGACCCCGTCCACTGCCTTGCTGCCGTCATACTGGTTGGCTGAACCGATCAGGATGACGCGGCACGAAGGGCAGTTCTTGCGAACAGCTTCAAGGATATTTACGGAGATATCGATATTGAGGTGCATGGTGAGAAGGACCCTGTCCCACGAGATGCTCGGGGCTGCCTGACCTGCCAGATTGAAGATGATATCGGGCTTTATCTCCGCGATAAGATCATCTGCCTTCTTAGGATCGAGCATGTCCACGACCCTGACTTTGTCATTATTGGATACAACATCAACGCCGAAGACTTCGTAACCGTTATCTTCGAGTTCACGTCTTAAGTATGTTCCGGCAAAGCCGTTCGCACCTACAACAAGTGTTCTCATCAATTAAGTCCGTTTTCCTTCTTTACGATCTCGAGATCGTTTCTGACCATGCGCTTAACAAGTTCTGCAAAATCTATCTCGCGCTTCCAGCCGAGAACTGTCTCTGCCTTCTCAGGGTTACCGATGAGAAGATCGACTTCTGCAGGACGGAAGAACTTAGGGTTAACCTTAACGAGTATCTTTCCTGTCTTCTTGTCGACACCGATCTCGTCAACGCCCTCACCCTTGAACTCCAGCTCGATGCCGAGTTCCTTGAATGCGATCTCGCAGAATTCACGGACTGTTCTGGTCTCGTTCGTTGCTACTACGTAATCGTCAGGTGTGTCATGCTGGAGCATGAGCCACATAGCTCTTACATAATCCTTGGAATGACCCCAGTCACGCTTGGAACTCAAGTTGCCGAGTTCGAGGTGATCTTCGAGGCCGAGACTGATCTTAGCAGCTGTATTGGTGATCTTTCTTGTAACGAATTCGATTCCGCGTCTTTCAGACTCGTGGTTAAAGAGGATACCGGAACAAGCAAACATTCCGTAGCTCTCTCTGTAGTTCTTTGTGATCCAGTGGCCGTAGAGCTTAGCTACGCCGTATGGTGATCTCGGATAGAAAGGAGTTGTCTCGCACTGAGGAACAGCCTGAACGAGACCGAACATCTCGGATGTGGATGCCTGATAGAATTTAGCTTCAGGCTTAACTGTCCTTATTGCTTCGAGCATATTTGTAACACCGACTGCATCGATATTAGCTGTAGCGATCGGCTGCTCCCATGATGTTGCTACAAATGACTGTGCAGCGAGGTTATATACTTCGTCTGCCTGTGAGATCCTCATTGCCGATATAAGGGAGATCGGATCTGTCATATCCGCATAGATGAATGTGACTTTTCCTACCAAGTGGTTTGAGTTACCGTAATCTGCAACGCTCTTACGTCTTACGATACCGTAGACCTCGTAGCCCTTCTCCAAGAGAAGTTCAGCCAAATAGGAACCGTCCTGACCGGTAATACCTGTTATCAATGCTCTTTTCATTATAAGTACTCCTTCGAGTTATTAATCAGTTAAACATCTTATTATAGCATACTGAAAAGATTAGATACACCAATGACAAGCGCTCCAAGACCTGTATTGTTGTGCTTTAAGCACAATTAAATCATTGTCTTCTTACGATCAGTACGGGATGATCCTTGCCTCGATACATTTCTCGACGAATTCGGCACTTCTGGTAAAGCCCAGAACGACCTCTTCCCTGGTATGTCCGTCCTTGAGGAACTGCAGCCAGAAATTCTTACCGCCTTCATCCGAAGGTCTGTCCATAAATGTCAGATAGAGCCTCTCCAGGAACTCGTCGTCGCTTAAGCCGAAGCCCTTGAACTCGGCACTGTTGAAGAAGTTGACACCGACCTGCTCACCGGTCATCTCGAAGTTAGCGAGAGGCTTAGCCCAGAAGTCTCTTCCTTCCGTATCGTAGTCTCTTCCGAGAGCCGTCGTATACATGCGCTCAACGAATCTCAAAGTAAGATCTGTCGGAGCAATGGTAACTTTGGATTTGAACGAACCGCCCGACTTGATGCCGTAGCTCGCACATGTGTCAGCCCACTCCTGTGAATCGATAAAGCCCATAGCGACTTCATCACGGGTCTTGCCGTTCTTAAGTTCTCCCAGCCAGTAGTTCTTACCGCCGTCATCAGGCTCACGGTTGAAGAATGTCCTATAAAGTATGTCGAGGAACTCGGAATCGCCGGTATTCCTGTCCTTAAATTCCTTACTTCCGATAAATCCGACTGCAACCTGCGCACCCGTCTGCTTAAATTCGTAGAGTTCGTCAGTCCAGTAGTCGATTCCGCCAGGCTCTGAAGCTCTTCCGAGAACGCAGTTGTAAAGTCTCTCTACAAATCCTCTGATATCGGACTTGGCATCCTTAGGTGCTTCGGTCGGTGTAGGAGCAACTGTAGGAGTCGGATTCGCTGTCGGTGTCGGAGTAACCGTCGGCTTTGGAGTCGAAGTAACTGTCGGTTTTGCTGTCGGCGCAGGCGTAGGCTTAGCCTTGATGGTAAATGTTACGTCCTTGGTTCCGCTATAGTTTCCGGCACCCGTAATGGTGATCGTTGCGGTTCCGGAGTTGGTATTGTTCTTATATGAGAGCTTATAGTCCGTGCCTTCCTTAAGCGTCTTGCTGCCGTCCTTGACTGTCGGCTTAGGAGTGATCGCCTTGCCAGTGTATTCCTGGGCGGAAACGGAGCTGACCGTGAAGCCGGAAACGCTCTTTTTCGAGATCGTAAAGGATACGGACTTGGATCCTGAGTAATTACCCTTGCCATTGATCGTTACGGTAGCGGTACCCGCATTCACGTTGTTTGAATAGGAGATCGTATAATCCGTTCCCTCCTTCAAAGTGACTGTGCCGTTCTTGACCGTTACCTTAGGAGTAATGGCCTTGCCCGTGTATGTCTGTGAAGAGATCGAACTTATGTTGAGCGCCGATACCTTCTTCTTAACGATATTGAAAGTTACGGTCTTCATACCGTCGTAGTTGCCGAGACCCGTTACGGTGATGACTCCTTCGCCGATCGCCTTGTTGTCGCTGAAAGAAACTTTGTAGTCCGTGCCTTCGACCAAAGTCCTGTCGCCGTCCTTTACGACGATCTCAGGGCTTATGTAGCTTCCGGTATAAGCCTGATCCGGAATGGAATCGACAGATACCGAACCGAAGTCTTTCTGCATAATGGTAAATGCCGCTTCGATCTTACCTTTGTAGTTGCCCTTACCTTCAACGGTTACCTTTGCCTCGCCGGCATTGATATTGTTCGAGTAGGAAACATCATAGTCGGAAGCTCCGAGGTCTGTGTTGCCGTCACTTACGACCACGTTCTGAGTGATCTCGGAACCTGTAAATGTCATCTCGCTTGTGATGCCGCTCAGCTCAAAACCGGAGATATCCTTGGCATTGATCTTGAAGGTAAAGTTCTTGGAGCCGGAATAGTTATTCTGACCCTCGATTCTTATAGTTGCATCACCTGCATTTGTATTGCTCGAAAAATAGATCTTATAGTCATCCGCGGAAACCACGGCCTCGCCGTCATATACGGTAACCGTCGGATAGATAGGAGATCCCGTATATTCCGCATCCGGAATGTCATTGATCGTAAGTCCGTCCACCGTCTTACTTACGATGTTGAACGTAGCATTTTCTGTTCCCGTGTAATTGCCCTTGTATGTTATCAGGATCGAACCTTCGCCCTTTGCGATGTTATTCGAGTATGTAAGGTCGTACTGATCCTCACTCAAAGTAACTTCTCCGTCCTTGATAACGACCGAAGGCTCGAGAGCTTCGCCGGTGTAGACAACATCTTCAACAGGCTCGACCGTAAGAGCTGAACCGTCTTTCGGAACGATATTGAATGTGGAATTCAGGAAACCGCAGTAGTTTCCTGCGCCCTCGATGATCACCGAAGCCTCGCCGACATTGATATTATCGCTGCAGCTGACGGTGATGTCCGTCTCGCTGTTAAGTTCTTTCTCACCGTCCTTGATAACGACATCAGGAGTTACCGGAGAACCCGTATAAGTCACATCAGGGATCGCCTCGACTGTCATGCCCTCGATGCTCATCGCCGTGATATTGAATGTCTTATCGATGGAACCCGTGTAGTTTCCGCTTCCTGTTATCGTAACTTCTGCAGTTCCCGCATCGGTATTGTTCTTATAAGAAACGGAATAGTCCGCTGAAGGATCAAGGACCAGTCCGTCCTTGGAAACTTCTATCTCACACATGAGAGGCATTCCGGTGTAAGTCTTCTCGGAAAGACCCGTTACGTCAAAATCTGAAATATCGGCAGGAGTAATTGTGAATCCGAGCGTCATGGATCCGCTGTAGTTTCCCTTACCCTCGATAAGAACTGATGCTGTTCCGGCATTTACATTCTCGCTATAGGTAAGATCATAATCCTCAGCTGCCAGTGTCAATTCACCGTACTTGATGACAGGTTCAGGCTTGATCTCTGAACCGGTATAAGTAACGTCGGCTATCTCCGAAGCTTCAAGATCGGAAATATCTTTGGCACTAATTACGAAATCGAGAGTCTTTGTTCCGCTGTAGTTTCCGGTTCCGTTTACCGTAACCTGATGTGTTCCTGCATCGACTGCGTCCTCGCAGATGATCTCATAATCAGTTTCCGGATCGAGTATGATCTCACCGTTCTTGATAACGACCGAAGGTTCGAGTGCAGAACCTGTATATACCTGTGACTCGATCTCTTCAAAGGTCAGAGCATCGATACTCATTGAAGTGATCTCGAATGTTCCGTTTATGCTTCCGGTGAAGTTACCGATACCGCTTATGGTGTAGGAAGCGGTTCCGGCATCTATGTTATCCTCATAAGTTATGAGGTAATCCGTTCCGATCTGAAGTTCATAAGATCCGAAGGTAAAGACAGGAGCGATGGTCCTGCTCTCACCCGTATATCCGGTCTCATCTGCGATGCCGGAAACTGTCAGGTCTTCAATATCGACAGGAACGATCTCGAATGTCAGTTCCATCTCGCCTGCATAATCGTTGATACCTTTGAGAAGTATCTTTGCCGTTCCGGCATTTGTATTCTGTGAATAGGTAAGTTCGTAATCCGTATCGCGTGTAAGGATAAGTTCACCGTCGGAGACGACCGGATCAGGTGTCAGTTCAAGACCAGAATAGACTATCGGATCGATGTTCTCGACAGTCAGATCGTAGACCGTATCCTTAGCAATAGTAAATTCGATTACGATCTCGCCTGCATAATCGCCGATACCGTTAACGGTAGCCGTTGCAGTTCCGATCGCGTTGTTCTGATCGTATGTAACCTCATAATCCTCACCCTTAACGAGGATATACTCGCCGTTCCTGATGACGATCTCAGGACATACCGGCTCGCCTTCGGTGTACTTCTGTGCAGGAACAGGATCTACCGTGAGATTGGAAAGATCCTTGGCACAGATCTGGAATGTCTTCTCTACAGAACCCGAATAATTTCCGGTTCCTTCGATAATAACCGTAGCTGTTCCGAGCTCGGAATTGTTTTCGTAGATGATCTCGTAGTCTGTTCCTTTCTCCAATACCTTGGATCCGTCAAGGATCGTGACAGCAGGCTCGATAGGCTGACCAGTTATGATCTGCGAATCGATATCGGAGATGGAAGTGTCATTTATATTCTTAGGCTGGATATTGAACGTGACAGTTACCTCGGAATAGTAATTTCCGATTCCCTTGATAACGACAGTTCCTTCACCGCTTTCGGTATTCTCGCCGTATGTGATCTCGTAATCAGTGTTTTCGAGAAGGATCATTTCACCATCAGTAATGGTAACAGACGGAGCATGCTGCTCGCCGTTATAAGTAACGTCAGCAATTTCCGGGATGACAGCGTTTTCGATAGAACGGGAAAGGATATTGAAGGATATTACGAGCTCGCCCGTGTAGTTGCCCATACCTTTGACCGTAACGGATCCGCTGCCGGCATTGATGTTTTCGCCGTACTCCAGGGTGTAGTCAGTATCTTCAACAAGGATCGTCTCACCATCAGTGACAGTCACTTCAGGTTTGATCTGTGCATTCACGTAGACCTGATCTTCAACCGGATAAGAGCCGCATACTGCGATATCCTTCTCGACGATCTCGAAAGTACATGTCAGCGTTCCGGTGTAATTGCCCTTACCTGTTATGGTTGCAGTAGCTGTTCCCTTATCGATATTGTCTTCGAATTCGACATCGTAATCCTTATCTTTCTCGAGCGTCTCCTTAGTGCCGTTGATAACGATCTCAGGCTCCAGTTCGCTTCCGGTATATGTAACAGGATCGATAGGTTCGCAGGTAAATCCCGACATGTCCTTAGGAACGATATCAAACGTCAGGAGCTTCTCTTCGCAGAAGAATCCGATACCGCGAACGATTATCTGGCCTTCACCGACATTGATGTTCTCAGGATATACCAATTCATAATCAACATTCTCGCGAAGCGCATTTCCGTTAAAGAACAGCAAGACATTAGGACTTATCTGATCGCCTTCGCTATAAGTAAATTCGGTCTCATAATCGATATCGACAGTCGAGATATCTTTTCTCAAAATATTAAACGTTGTAGTCAACGTTCCGGTGTAATTCCCCTTACCCGTGATCGTCACAGTAACTTCCGAAGGAACGATGTTTGCCGAATAGGAAACATCATAACTGGACTCATCGAGTATATCTTCTCCGTCATAGACATCGACATAAGGAGTGATCGCTTCACCCGTATATGTCTGATCCTCGATCTCCTCCGCCGTGCAGTTCGCGATATCTCTCGGCGTAATACTGAAATCCACCGTCTTGCTGCCGCAGAAATTGCCCTTACCTTCAAGCGTGATCTGGTAATCACCCACATCTTTAAAGAGTGAACTAGACTTTGAGTAATCGCCCGAACCCAGAACAATTCCGTTATATGTCAGTATGATCGATGGCTGATGATACTCATTATCGAAAACAACCGCCGCTATATCATTTGCCGTCGTCTCCGACAGATCTCTCGGAACGATCTTAAATGATGCAGTTATCTGATCCTTGTATTTACCCTTACCTTTGATGATGACCGTGGCATTCTCGCCCACATCAACATTCTCACTATAAGTCAAATGATAGTCAGTATCCTTAACAAGCGTGACACTGCCCATCTTAACGGTAGGCTCAGGAAGTATCTCACTACCCGTATATGTCTTGTCCGCTATATCGACAACAGTAGCCGTAGTGATCGATCTCTTCTCTATCTTTGCCGTAAAAGTAGCAACATTTGAAGTTATATCTCCTGCAACCTTGGCAACGCAGCTTATGGTTACGGAGCCGTCCTTAACGGGAACGAGCTTGCCGTTCTCAATCTTTGCTATCGAGTTGTTTCCCGAAGTCCAGGTAAGTTCATATTGGGAACTGTTCAGAGGCGCTCCGTTCGATGCAATCTGATTCTTCTTCTTTACACCTACAATAACGCCAGGGAGATCATAAGACGGAGTATCAAGATAACATGTCATCACATGTTCGTTCGAATAATCATTTATGGACAATACCGCTTCGAGCGATACCTTATCCAAATTGATATCAAAACTCTTAGTCAGAGAGCCCACATAAGGACTTACAGATGTTCCGACCGAACCCGTATCACATTCAAGGCCCATCTCCAGAGCCCAGTAATCATACCCGTTGACCGTTACACACGCGAGTCCGATCAGGTTATAGTCCGGGTTGAGCATGCATCTTCTGTGACCTTGTCCTCCGGAATAGATTGGATTTCCATATATATCAAATTCTTCCTGCCAGTACTCAAAAACATCTTGAGCATCATAATACCCCGCCGTACCTCTAAAAAGACACTCGCCATACGACTGGGTGCCACCATATGTAAAATCAGAAAAAGATTTTCCGTTTGGTCTGGTATGACCGTTGGCTACCGTATATTCGATAGCTCTTTGCATAGCGATCTGTTCAAGATTGTAACTGTACTTTATATCTTTGAGATTTGTAACGTAAGTTTTGGTCGTATCATCATCATTCCAATACCATCTTGTATCACCGCCGTTGTTACGCCAATTCCTTATCAACTGATAACAGGCTCTGGCTTGTACCTGATCGTATAAACCGGTAACTGTGCATGTGAGGGTAGCAGCAGCTTTTATGTCAGCAGAGTAAAACCCCAGCAACAAAGCCGTTGTAAGCACCAAAACAAGATATCTAGGGCTGATCAAACGTCTCCCCATTTGGCCCCCTCCAAACTCACAAAATGGCAATAGTATTATATCACCCTCGGACATTCGAAATAAACGAGACAACCTATTTGTTACAAAATATTAATCTTACTGCACGAAAAAGCCCTCCTTCATGAGGAGGGCCTGTAATCTCTTCTTTAGCAAGGAAGTATTCTTGCCTTTATGCATTTGAGCCTGAATTCTTCACTCTTCGCAAAACATTGAACTACTTCTCTTCTGCTCATCGTCTTCATCTCATTGAGCCAGAATGCTCTGCCGTCAGCTTCGGATTCACGATCCATGAATGTCAGATAAAGTCTCTCGAGGAATTCCTCGTCACTCAAGTTGTAACTTTCCATCTCAGGACTCATGAAGAACTCAAGTGCTACTGCTTCACCGGTTGTGGTGTAATTAGCAAGAAGTCCTGCCCAATACTCCAATCCGCCGCTGTCAGATGAACGCTTGAAAGCCTTTGTGTACATTCTCTCAACAAAAGCATAAGTATCTTCAGTCGGATTGATGTTAACGGTCGGCTTTTGTGTTCCACCGGATCTGATTCCGTATTCAGCACAGGTATTAGCCCATTCTTTGGAATTAACGAAACCGTTTGCGACCTCTTCCCTGGAAACACCAGCACTCAACTGTGAAAGCCAGTAATTCTTTCCGTCCGTATCAGAAGCCCTTCCGAAAAATGCACTGTAGAGCATCTCAACAAACTCATCATTACTCGTGCCCTTGTCTTTGTATTCCTTACTGGTTACAAACTGCATCGCAAGATCGGCACCTGATACCTGATAGTTGTAAAGAGCGTTGATCCAGTAGTTAACGCCCTCTTCTTCACCTTCTCTTCCGAGGACACTTCTGTAAACTCTTCTTACAAAATTAGTAATTGCATCAGCCGATGGATCATCCTGAGTTACGACTACTGTCGGAGTAGCAGGTTTAGGTGTCGAGGAAGATCCTGAAGAAGAACCGCCGGATGATGATCCTCCGGAAGAAGATCCGGAACCTGAAGAAGAACCCGGTGTAGGAGTGCCTGTTGCAGGTGCCGGTGTAGAAGATCCTGAAGAACCTGACGAACCGGAACCTTGATTGACAGTAACATAAGTGCTTCCTTTAAAACTTACACCTTGATATGTTCCGTTAACGATCAGTTTGGCATTTGCCTTTACCTTTAAAGGAATAAGTTTTCCGCCTTCAACCTTGAGGTAATCAGTGTCTCCGCTTGACCAGGAACAACTGCATTCCGAACCCGGAATGCTGATACTGTTCTTTTTGCCGTAAACAATATATAGCTCGAACGAAGGAATATCCTGATTCTCTCCTACTTTCAGCGAGATCTTCTCACCATCATTGATCCTTGTTTTAAAGGTGATGTCACTACTGTCAAAGGTCATTGTTTCCTTGGTAGTATCTGTTCTTGCAGTTGTTTTGGCTGCTCCGCTGTTGGTCTTACCAAATTCCAACACCCAAAAATCTTTTGCTCCGAACTTAACATGAGCTATAGCTATAGCGCTATAATCTCTGCTCAAGAGTGCCTCTCTGTTATCCTGCCAATGATTTGGCTCGTTCTTCTCTTCGAATTCCGCGAATGCGGCATTTACACTTTGAACATTTGAGCAGATACATTCGCAAAATGAATTAACATCATTGATCTCGAGTTTCGAGAAATCAGAACCATCAGGACGCACACCACATTCATAGTGTTTTCCGAGTTCCTCAGCTCTTTGGATCGCTATCTTTTCCAAAGTATAGTCATAAGTAAGTTTACTTAATCCCGTTATCTGGATCTTTTCATCTCCGTCTTCGGATTTCCATAACCAAGCATCATTAAGTCGAATGTTATTGATCATATCCAACATCTTTCGGGCTTCTACCTGGTCATGTTTGATATCAAAGGTGACCGTGAGTTGCGTTCCGGCCGAAACCGGAACTGCAACAATACTTAATACGATCATGATAGTTAGAACCAAAGATATAAATCTGGTTCTGTCTAAGATACTGTGTTTCAAAAAAATCTCCTCCAAATATCTTCAAATTAGTAAGGCAGTATTCTTGCCTCGATACACTTATTTACGAATTCCTCACTTCTGGTAAATCCAAGAACGAGTTCCTCTCTGGAATGTCCTTCCTTAAGGAAATTAAGCCAGAAATTCTTACCACCTGAATCAGAAGGTCTGTCCATAAATGTCAGATACAATCTTTCGATATACTCAGAATCGCTTAAGTTGTATCCCTTCATCTCAGCACTGTTAAAGAAACTTACACCTACTTGCTCACCCGTCATTTCGAAATTAGCCAGAGGCTTTGCCCAGAAGTCTCTTCCTGCTGTATCGTAATCTCTTCCGAGAGCGGTTGTGTACATTCTTTCAACAAATGCCAGTGTAAGAGAAGACGGCTGGATGGTTACCTTGGACTTAAAGGAACCACCTGAACGTATTCCATACCTTGCACAAGTATCAGCCCACTCCTGAGAATCGATGAATCCCATCGCAACTTCATCACGTGTCATTGCTCCGCTCTTAAGCTGATTCATCCAAAAGTTCTTTCCGCCTGCTTCAGGTTCACGGTCAAAGAATGTGCGATAAAGAATATCTATAAAATCTGAATCGCTTGTATTTCTGTCCTTAAACTCTTTGCTGCTGATAAATCCGACGGCTACCTGTGCGCCAGTTTCCTTATACGTATAGAGCTCGTCTGTCCAGAAATCAATTCCGCCCGGCTCTGATGCTCTGTTAAGTACGTTGTTATAAAGTCTTTCAACAAAACCTCTGATATCCGACTTAGGATCTACGGTTGGAGTAGCTGTAGGCTTAGCAGATGGCTTTGCTGTCGGCTTCGGCGTAGATGTTGCCGTAGGCTTAGCAGTTGGCTTAGCAGTAGGAGTAGGTGTTGAAACATTTACCGTGAAGTTTACGCTCTTTTTATTGAGCTTATCACTTACTTCACAACGATACTTCGTGCTGCTGCTTGGTTTTGCAACATAACTTGCAGATGTAGCACCTGAGATAGCGGTCTCTTTTCCGCCGACTGTCTGGTACCACTTGTAGGTTATCGCGTTGCTTGAAGTTGTGCTGGCAGTAACTTTCAATGTAGCAGATTCTCCACTCTTAATATTGAAAGTCGGACCGTTTCCACTTGTAGTCAAAGATACAACAGTAACCTTGTACTCTATTGTCAGAGAGTTACCGTAATCATCGGTGACGGTACACTTATATGTTGTGTTTGATTTACCTGTCGATGTATAACTTGAACCACTACCAATATTTGCGGAACTTGATCCTTCTGTCCAGACATAATACAACTGACTTCCATTACTGCTTTCAGCATTAGCTTTCAATGTGAAGCTTCCACCCTGTTTAACAGTAACAGTCGTATTGTTAGAGCCCTTCTTAAGAGTAGGTACAGTTACTTTAAAATCAATATTCAAAGAGTTTCCGTACTTATCCTTTGCAACACATCGGAATGAACCTGTGCTATATACCTTAGTAGTATAAGAGGATGATGTTGCAGAAGAAATATCCTCATACTTTCCGCTTGAATTCAACATCTGCCACTTATATGTAACAGAACCGGAATTACTATAAACATCTGTTGTCAATGTGACGCTATCGCCCTTTTTCTTGGTGAAGTTCTTCTGAGAAGTACGATCCTCAAGAACTGAATTAAGTACTGTAACGTTAAACTCCAAGGTTGTCTTGTTTTGATAAGCATCACTTACTTCACAATAATACTTCGTTGTTGCACTTGGCTTCAAACTACAGGAAGCTGTATCGGACAACGTATTGTTAGGCTTTCCTTCTTCATACCACTTGTAATATACCGTTGCACTTGGCGTTGTGGATGCTGTTACAGACATAGCTGCTGTTTCACCCTTATATATAGAAAGTGATGAAGAAGACTGTGTCGCCGTCAAAGTGTATATAGTTATCGAATATGTAATCGTCTTACTGTATCCATATTCATCTGAAACAACGCAGGTATACTTCACATTACTTGTCTCAGAACCGGAGTAAGAAGATCCGGTAGCATTATTAAGAAGACTGCTTCCTCTCTTCCAGCTATAAGACAATTTAGCACCGGAAACGCTACTTGATGCGTTTGTGTCAAGAGTAAATGTTACTCCTTTACCAATCTTGATCGTGTAACTTGTCTTCTCAAGATTGATAGTTGGAACAATAACGTTGAATACAGTAGTTACAGTATTATGATAATTATCCTCGGCCACACACTTATATGTTGTGGTCTTAGTAATTCCCTTAACGATATGAGAAGAACCTGTAGCTCCTTCTATATCCACATATGTGCCATCCTTCAATTCCTGCCATTTGTATTGGATAGAAGAAGACGAAGAATTCGACTTAATATCCGTGACAAGTGTAACACTTCCACCTTTAGTAAGGATCTGATCACTATTATCAGAATTGTTGATCAACGCTGCTGTACTTACATTTATATCAAAAGTGAAAGTCTTAGTGTTGTATCCGTCTGTTACATCACAACAATATGTTGTCGATGCTGTAGGCTTCGGAGAATAGGAACTTGT
>CADCQX010000416.1 GCA_902803695.1 Oscillospiraceae bacterium | reverse complement strand
TTGGTCATCCTTCTTCTAATGAGGTAATCTCTCACGGAGATATGATTGGCAAAGCGGAATAGTTTCTCAAGGGAAGAGCGTGAACAATAGCAGGCCTTGGCGATATCATCAGTGCACAGATCTTCTGTTATGTGCACTTCGATATACTCCAGAGCATTGGCCAAAAGCTCAAGCTTGTTCATGCTATTCTCCTCCTTGGACATAGGATCGATCCTGATTCAAGTATAGCAAAATGAAAGTATCTTACTTGATATTTTGAGTAAAAAGAAAGCTGCCCTTATGGCAGCCTTCTGTTGATCACTTATCCTTCGGGATCAGGTCACTCAGTTTCTTTTTATAAAAGAAATCGTGGACCATCTTATCGTATTCCTTCCACATCGGAAGAGTCTGACATTGAGATCTCCTGTCGCAGGTAAAACCCTTATCTGCCAAGCAGGCGACAGAAGATAAAGTTCCTTCCATAAGTTCAAGGATCTCTCCGATCTTATATTTTTCAGGTTTCTTACAAAGCTTATATCCGCCGCCTTTACCGCTGGCTCCAACGATAAGGCCACCGGAAACCATATCTTTAACGATGATCTCAAGATACTTTTTTGAGATGCCTTGCCTTTCAGCTATATCCTTAAGAGGGATAAAACTGCCATTATCATTTTCAGCGAGGTCCATCATAACCCTTAGAGCGTAGCGTCCTCTTGTAGAAATCATACGATTATACCTCTTTTCGTTTTTACCCATTATACCGAAAGGTAATAGGGTAAATCAAGAACTAATTACCTATTGACACAGTAGGTAAGTATGAATATAATCACATCATCCTGTAAACCAAAAAAGAAAGGCAATCAAATGACAAGATCAGAGAAGAACACCATGTGCGGATATATGTGTATTCGAATGCATATGAACTCTAGGCCATTACAACGGGCATTCTTCTCGCTTTGATTTATCTGAGTATTGTTTAGTTAAGACAATATTTGTGCCGATAGCCCGGGAGCTTATGAATAAGCCTCGGGCTATTTAATGAAATAGAAAGGGATCATAAATTCTATGAGTAATGTTTTTGAACTGGAACATGTCTATAAAACATACAAAAACGACGGAAAAGAATTCACAGCTCTTAAAGACGTCAGCCTTTCGATAAAGGAAGGCGAGATCTTCGGAATTATCGGAATGAGCGGTGCAGGTAAATCCACTTTGGTAAGGACCCTTAACCGTCTGGAGGAAATCTCCGAAGGAAGCATCAAGTACTATGACAAGGATCTTAAGGCTCTTAAGCCTAAGGAACTTCGTGAAGTAAGACATTCGATCTCCATGATCTTTCAGGGTTTCAATCTTCTTAGCCAAAGAACAGTAATTACTAATGTTGAACAGCCTCTTCGCATTGCAGGTGTTTCTCGAAAAGAACGAAAAGAAAAGGCCCGTGAAATGCTGAAAGTCGTAGGCCTTGAAGATAAAGAGAATTCATATCCGGCCAGATTATCGGGAGGACAAAAGCAGAGAGTAGCTATTGCAAGAGCCCTTGCTGCATCTCCTAAAGTCCTTCTTTGTGATGAAGCGACAAGTGCCTTGGATCCGAAGATAACAGGTGAGATATTGGAACTTCTCAAGAAGATAAACGAGGAGCGTAAGATCACGATAATAATCATTACTCATGAGATGTCTGTTATCGAAAAGATCTGTGACAGGGTTGCCATCATAGATGACGGTAAGCTAGCTGAAGTGGGTGAAGTGAAGGAAGTATTCAGAAATCCACAGTCTGAGGCTGCTAAGAAACTGGTGTTCCCGAGTAATCCTTTTGATCCGTCTGATCCTGACGGACGTCTCATAAGGATCGTTTTTGACGGTCTTGAGGCTAGTGAACCGTTTATAGCTAATCTGGTGGAAACCACAGGTAAGAAAGTAAATATCCTCAGCGCCAATACAAGAAGCGTAGGAGGAATTGGTTATGGTCAGATGGTTCTTGAACTTCCAAGGGACAAAGCTGATCAGGATGTGGTTATAGATTTTTTCAAGAAAAGCGGACTTACAGTATCGGAGGTAGCAAGAGACCATGAGTGAGTATATTATTCAGATAATTCAAAAAGGTATCCTCGAGACGCTTGAGATGACGTTCTTTGCGTCGTTACTTTCATATATTATCGGACTTCCTCTCGGAGTAATCCTTTATGTGACTTCCAAGGGTCGTCTTCTCGAAAACAGGATCGTCAATCTGGTTTTAGGAACGATCGTAAACATCATGCGTTCACTTCCGTTTCTTATTCTCCTCGTATTGCTGATCCCGTTTACAAGATTCGTTACAGGTTCATCTATAGGTACGGTTGCTTCCATCGTTCCGCTGACAGTTGGAGCGATTCCTATAGTTGCCAGAATGGTTGAAGCATCACTTTGTGAAGTGCAGCCCGGTATTATTGAAGCTGCAAATTCAATGGGTGCTTCTCCCTTATATATAATCATCCACTTCATTCTGCCTGAGGCGACACCATCACTTTTACAGGGTGCTGCGATCAACGTGGCGACCGTTCTCGGATATTCGGCTATGGCGGGAGTCATAGGAGGCGGCGGTCTTGGTGCGATAGCACTGCAGTATGGTTATTACCGTTATCAAAAAGATGTTCTTTGGACAACAGTTGCACTTCTTGTGATCATGGTAATGCTCATACAGGGAATAGG
>CADCQX010000415.1 GCA_902803695.1 Oscillospiraceae bacterium | reverse complement strand
TAGCCGAGAGCGGCAGAAAAGTTATCCTCGTTGAGTGCGACCTGCGTCTTCCTACACTTAGGAAAAAGCTCGGTGTACCCAAGACAAATGGTGTTTCAAACTTCCTCGCAGGTGAGAGTACAGAGAAGGCTACACTGCATAAGGACATCATGATCGAAGGCTTTGATTTCCTGCAGGCCGGTGACATCCCGCCGAATCCTTCAGAACTTTTAGGCTCCAAGCAGTTCGCTACACTTATTGATAACCTTGCAGAGTCGTACGATGTTGTTCTTATCGACCTTCCGCCAATAGGTGAAGTTTCTGATGCTCTTGTTGCTTCAAGATGCGCTGACGGTCTTGTAATCGTTGTAAGAAACGACTATACAAGTTCTTCTGATCTTGACTACGCAATGAGACAGTGCCAGCTCGTAAACGCAAAGGTCATCGGTTTCGTATATAACGATTCAGAGTCCAAGTCTAAGAAGTACAAGTACGGCTACGGCAAGAAGTATAAGTACGGCTACGGGTACGCAGCTCAGAGCGGAAAGCAGAACTCCAACGACTGATGTTTGACGTTCACTGTCACATACTTCCCGGCATCGACGACGGCAGCAAGAACGTAGAGATGTCGCTTGAGATGCTGGAACGTGAAGTGCAGCAGGGAATAGAGGGCGTGATATTCACTCCTCATTTCTATGCGGACATGAACGATCCTGCTATGTTCCTCAGTAAGCGTGAGAGCGCATTGAAGGAACTGGAGTCTAATCTGGATAAGCTCGATAAGGTTCCAAAGCACACGGTAGGTGCTGAAGTCCATTACTTCAGGGGCATGAGCAGATCTGACGATCTGGAGAAACTCTGCATTGGTAAGAGCGATTTTATCCTCATAGAGATGCCTTTCAGGGACTGGCAGTCAGTCTTTATAGATGAGATCGAAGAAATATCAACGGTATTGGGCTTAAGAGTAATCATAGCGCATATCGAGAGATACTTTGATCAAGACAAAAAGCTCGTAAAAAGACTTCTTAATAATCCCGATCTGCTCATACAGTGCAATGCTGAGTTCTTTATAGAGAAGAAGACGGCATCCAAAGCTATAAAGCTGATGAAGTCCGGCAGAATAGACCTTTTAGGTTCAGACAGTCACAATCTGGATACAAGAAGGCCTAATCTCGCTGAAGCGATAGAGATAATACAAAAGAAAGATAAGAAAGGATCTCTGGATCACATCATGCGTATGGGCCAGACGATCTTTGAGCAGGCGCTGTAAAGGGGACCGGTAAATGAACACAAAACGTCTTTTATATTCGGTCTTGAGTGCGGTGATGTTCGTATCCGGAGCAGTACTGTTGTTTTATTTCTTTTGGGCCAATGGCTACATCGACATGCCTGTTTCAGGTCCTGCCGTTAATGAAGACGAAGTAGATTATACAATTCCTTCAATGCCATCAAAGATCGAGCCGTCAACAAATCCGACAGGCGAGACCGAAAGCGACTACGAGACAGACAGCCAGTACAAAAATACAATTGATTTTACCCAGCTCAAGCAGTCGAATAATGACATAGTCGGCTGGATATACATGACATCGCCTTCTGTAAATGCTCCTGTATTAATGAGCAAGAAGGACGATGCATTCTATCTTTCACACGGCCCGAACGGTAAGTATTCAAAGAAGGGATCATTCTACATTGAAAGATCCTATAACCGTTCTGATTTTGAGGATCCGGTCACTATAATATACGGTCACAGGAAGAGTGACGGTACGATGTTTGGCAAGCTGCAGTCGACTTTGGATAAGATAGATATCAATCAAGAACCACAATATGTTGTAATCTATTTGCCAAATTCAACAAAAATTTATCACATAGTTGCTACATATCGTCATGATAGCAGCCATGTCTTGTACTATAATGATTTCAGTAAACAAAGCGAATATGATGCTTTCTTCAATAAGGTCTACAGCTCGAAAGGAACAGGAGTACAGCTTGTACAGGGAGATAAGCCTCAATTCGGGGATAAGGTTTTGATCTTATCCACTTGTTTTAAGGGTGATAGAACGAATAGGTTTTTAGTAATAGCCAAAGAATTGAAGTAAAAGATCTTTGTGCTATAATATAATTTACTTTTCTTGTAAATTATAAAATTGCTTTTATGTATCTGCGTTGGAGGATACTTAAAATATGCGAAAGAAAAAACTTTTGATATTGCCTATCGTTACCATTATGGTACTCATGATGGGAATATCCGTTTTTGCAGGTGGAAGCCCCGTTCCATTTATTAAGGTCTATTCCGGCAAGAATGACGTTACAGCAAACTTCACTTGTTCCGATTGTTCCAAGATAGATCTTAGCAAGGTGTCAGGACTTCAAAATGAGATCAAAAAGGTATCTGATAAACTAAAGGTATCTGACTTTAACAAGAGTAAGGCATTTGTTGCAGGTTACAACATCGTACCCAATAACGGATATGCGGCAGACGAGAAACCTTATAAGGTAGTAATCCTTCAGAAGGTTCCTAAGGGATCTGTGGGTATCGTAGTACACCAAAAGCCCAATAAGTCTTATGAATATAGAGTGTTCAAGGGTGACGGTGACTATGCTTACATTGACAACGTTAACGATTTCTCTCCTTTTTGCCTTTATGTGGCAAAACCTGCAAGTTCTCCGCAAACAGGCGATTCTGCACCTCTTTATATTGCAGTGATCGCAGTGGTACTTCTTTCAGGCGGCGTATTCTTTGCAATACGAGCTAAGAAAGCAACTAAGAAAGTATGATTATGGCTAAAAAGATTACTAAACAGACAGTATTAACCCTTGCCGGAGTTGCTATCGCATTTGCCGGTGTATTCGGCGGAGCAGTCGTTATCTCCAAGATAAATGAGAAGCAGCCTGCAAATGCAGCTGAAGTTACTTCGGTAACAACATACACACCGCAAAAGAAAGAAGCTCCTGCTATGACATCAGAGTCTACGGAGCTGCAGTTTAAGAAAGACATGGATCTTATCCTTGTAATGGGTACGGACAACCGTAAGACATTAGGCGAAGAGGAATCCTACATCAACTATTCACAGGCAGACTGTATCTATCTATATGCGATAGACCATAAGAACAAGACATATCAGGTACTCCAGATCAGCCGTGAGACAATGTGCGATGTCCAGACATATACTACAGGCGGACAGCCTTTCGGTGTTGATAAGATGCAGATCTGTCTTGCCCACAGTTATGGCAAGAACGAGAGGGAAAGATGCCTCAATACAGTAGATGCTGCATCAGGGCTCCTATTTAATATCCCGATTGCTCATTATGTCTCTTTCGGCATGGATTCCATTGGCGTTTTGAATGATAAGGTTGGCGGAGTCACAGTTACCGTACCTGCAGGAGAAGGCCTTTCTGAGGTAGATCCTGCATTCGTTGACGGCGCAACCATCACTCTTGACGGTAAGCAGGCAGAGCTCTTCGTTAGAACACGTTATGTATTGAAGAACGATCACAATGAACCCCGTATGGCGCGACAGGAAATCTTCATGAAAGCTTTTAAGGAGCAGGCTAAGGCAAAGATGGAAACAGACCAGAACTTTGCTCCTTCATTGCTTCTTGCTCTTTCAGATAATATGTACAGCGATATGAGTGCTAATGATCTTTCTAATCTTGCAGCAAAACTCAGAGAATATAAGGATTTAGGCACGCTCACAACCATAGGAGAGATAGTTGAAGAAGGCCCCGGTCATCTTTTCCGTGAGTTCTACGTCAATAAAGATGATCTGCAGAAGAAAGTAATTGAGCTCTGCTACGAGCCCAAGTCAGAGAGTTGATGTCTTAATATACAAAGAAAAATCTATAATATTTAAGATTTTGTATATTTAATATCCTCAAATCCCTTTTTTATTATTTATATATATATTAAAATTATACAGAGCTAACCTAGGTTAGCACTGTTTTCTATGGATTTGCGGTCGTCGACTTTGTGCGCGTTGTAAGTTTGTAGATTTTGATCTTAAACGCGAAGAACACTCTTCGTGTGCGTAAGCATACTATTTAATTCTTGACAGGGAGGGGAACCTAAGAATGTATAAGAGAAATGCTCAGGGATGGTCCAGGCATTTTGATTTCATGTTAGTAGACGTAATCAGTCTGCTTTTGGCATTCATTCTGGCTGTATACATAAGAAGTCATCTTTGGGCATTCAATTTCCCCATCTACCGTTTCTTGGCAATGTCCCTCATTCTGTCGGATTTTGCTGTTATTGCTCTTAATAACTCCCTCCATGATGTAGTTAAACGCAGTCTGTACGTTGAAGCGGTACAGACGTTCAAGCATGCATTCCTTGTATTTGCTTTGATAATTATCTACACGTTTGCTACTCAGACCGGAGACAACTATTCACGTATTATCCTGTTCCTTTGTTTTGGTTTCCATATGGTATTCGGATTCATAACACGATTACTTTGGAAGATACTTATCAGAAATGTGGATATGAGATTGGGGGCAAGAAGAAGTGTTCTTGTTGTTGTTACTCTTGCAACAGCTGAAGACATACTTAAGCGTTTATCCGGTGATAAGTTCGCTGATTATAAGATAGTTGGTGTTGTCGTTGTTGAACCTTATGAGGAAGAAACTATTTACGGATTCCCAGTTGTAGCAAATTTAGATACTGCTGCAGATTATATTGTCCG
>CADCQX010000414.1 GCA_902803695.1 Oscillospiraceae bacterium | reverse complement strand
TTGTTCACGCTCTTCCCTTGAGAAACTATTCCGCTTTGCCAATCATATCTCCGTGAGAGATTACCTCATTAGAAGAAGGATGACCAAAGCCGGAAAGACACTTGTCGAGAACCGTGATCTGAGCATACTCGACGTAGCCGTCATGTACGGTTACTCAAGTAACGAAGCTTTTACCAGGGCTTTCAGACAGGTGTGGAATCAATTGCCATCCGATTTCCGCTCGAAAAAGCGCACATCGGAAATCTACCCAAGGATGAATCCCAACTTGGAGTCAGGAGATGATCTTATGAAAACAAAATTCGACCTAAGTAACCTTTACGACCTGTTCTGTTCCCGCGAGGATTGCTGGTTTATCTGCTGTGATATTAATAGTCTCATCCCTATTAATAATATTTCCCGTAAAGCAGGAGACCTTGCGATACTTGAATCAATGAAGAGAATGGATGATGTTGCAGATGACAATGATCTGGTCTTCAGGATCGGCGGAGATGAATTCGTTATCCTCACCGACAGTCCTGATGAGGCAAGAGCCCAGGATAAACTTAACAGGATCCTTGCAAAAAACGGCGAATGCATAGAATTCGAAGGAAAGAACATTCCGCTTTCTTTATACGGCTGCAAAGTAAGACTTGAGAAGATGACCCGTTACAGTGAACTCTTCTCATCACTTTGGAAAGCTATCACTGACTGTAAAGAATCATCCAATGATCATTTATGATTCATTTACGAGTTTACCAGTCATATGTTCAGGTATGAGTTCCAGGCACTGTGCGCGCGGCAGTGCCTGCGTTATCTCTCTTTGAATATATTCCTCATCATCAGTGAACTTTCGGCAGAGGTTTTCACCTATCACCTTAGCCTTCTCCGGGTCAGTCACGAACTTCATTCTTCCGAAGACAACAACGCTTTTTATGTTTAAAGCCCACTCGCCTTCTTTTCGAAAACCCTCGTCCATTACAACATAACTGACTTTATCATTTTTCATCAAAGAGTCGATCTTATGACCTTCCTTGGCTCCGTGAAAATACAATCTCCCGTCTTCTTCACAGTACCAGTGATCGATCGGGATACCATATGGATAACCTTCGTCTCCTATCATCGACAGGACGCCTCTTGGTGCATTCTTAAGCACTTCGATGCACTCCTCATCACTGATCTGCTGCTTAAATCTTCTCATCTTTCTGAACATAATCGACTCCTTATTTAGTGATAAAATACAGCTCATTCCATCTGATCTTGCCTTCCTTAAGGTCATCCATGAATGCCTTAAGCTTCATCGGCTCATGCACTAAATCCTTGGACTTTTCCTGAATGCACAAAAGGACCGCAACCTTCTTTTCCGGCGATTCATCCAGATAGAATCTAAGAAGTTTTCGAACAAGAGATTCATACTTAGGATTAACCCTGAGATATGGTCCCTCCTTCATCTCGAAAAAGTACTCTATCAGATTGACCTCATAAGGAAACCACGGAAGATACCAAACTCCCTTAAGATCATATGCAGTCGAAAACGGATAGAATTCCGTATCCCAATAAAACGGCTTGGATTTGGTTTTACCTAAGTTTCTCTTATAAGCCTGAAACCTGAGCTTATCCTTAAGTTCAGGATAAGTCTTCTCGGTCTGACCGATGCTTATGATTCCGAAATCAACCAAGATACCGCACCATAAAAGCTTATACATCTCGATACATTCAAATGTACCGCTCTTCTTTTTATGTTCATCGGAAACCTTGTAACCGAGCTTCTTATAAAAGTCCACGGCAGTTGTTCTGCTATCGATCACGACCTTGAAAAACCCGAGTTCGCTTATCCATTTCTCGGCTTCCTCGATAACCCTTCTTCCGAGCCCCTTTCCGCGGTATTCAGGGAGAACTACAACACGACCAAGGGAAATATTACTAACACCGCTGATCCTTGAAGGGATCTCATAGAATCTGCATGTGGCAACCGGATATCCGTCATCCAGAAGAACGATATATCTCGTACCATCGCAGTCATGCTCATCAAATTCCTCACGCAAAGAAATATGATGCTGACGGTTCATCCCCTCGATCCTGACGGAATACGCACCTGCACGCTGCCATTCTTCTTCAGCTCTTAATACTTCGATAGCCATAAGCAAGCATCTCCCAAATCATATTATCTTCTCAGATTATAACATCACTTATTACCCGTTAGATAGTAGACAGCCAGCTGTGTTCTGTGAGACAGACCTTCTTTCAGGAGGATATTGCTGATATAGTTCTTAACTGTTCCTTCAGATATAAAAAGTTTCTCGGCTATTTCTTTATTTGAAAGACCGGAAGCAACAGCCTCTATTATCTCTATCTCGCGCTGTGTATATTTTTCCTTATCGAAATTGTTGTTTGGCCTTATTCCCGCATCAACAAACTTATCGAAAACCTGCTCATCCATGACTTTCGCACCCTGATGTATGGACCTTATCATCTGCTTAAGGTCTTCAGGCTTATGGTTCTTGATGAAGTATCCCTTGGCACCGTTCTTTACTGCCTGATCAACAAGCTTGTCATCATCAAAAGTCGTAAGAATCATGACCTTGCCTAAGTTTTCCTCAGCAAAGATCTTCGTCGCTTCTATACCGTCCATAACAGGCATCTGAATATCCATCAGTACAACATCGCATTTGTTCTGACGCGCGAGTTCAATAGCTTCTTTTCCGTTACCTGCAACGCCTATAACATCAAAGTCATCATCTACATCAAGAATTATCTTCATTCCGTCTCTTACAAAGTCGCTGTCATCCGCGATTATTACTTTGATCGGTTCCATTTATTTCCTCCGTTTTCTTCACTATAGGAAGTATCATATTTATCGAAAACCCGTTCTCAGATTCGATATCGATATATCCCTTTACATTCCTTACACGGGTCTTCATTCCCTGGATTCCCATGCCTTCTTCTATGTGGGATGCTCCCTTACCGTTATCTTTTATAGTCGCTCTTACTACTTCTCCCA
>CADCQX010000413.1 GCA_902803695.1 Oscillospiraceae bacterium | reverse complement strand
TTATTCTTAAGCATCCTAAGATAACGGTTGCAACATCATTCCTGCTTGGTATGATAGCAGAGGCAGGTATTATGTATGCAGTAAGTGGTAAGGCAGAGGATAATTCAGTAGATATAAACTATGACGAGGAAAACAAGGTATTGACCATTACAGAAGCAGAAAGTGAGTAGTTTTAATTTATTTGTGACATTATTGACTTAGTAGTTGATGTCTCCTAAATAACGGAGGTCCGTACAGGGCCTCCAACTTTTAGGCTAATGGAGGAAAAATGGATACAGTAAAAGAATTTATAAAAGAATACAAGAAACATATTTTGATAACTACGGTTTTAGGAATTACGTATTCTTTAGGTTTTCGTAAAGGATTCAATTCCGCAAAAGAAGGAATGAATTATGTTTTTGATCAGGCGGCAAGATCTTTCAGTAACATTACTAGATTCTAGGAGGGATATTTATGAACGCAAATCGAAACAGAGTAATTGATTTCTGTATCAATCGTAAGCATGATCATTACATTAACGATCAGAAGCACATCCAGCCTCACAATTCAAAGAGGTATGCTACGAAATCCAGAAAGAGAGGTAAATAAATGTCTGAACGAAAGATGCCGTCGGTTGACGATTATCCGTCAAATGCTAATAGCAAAGAACGAGATAAATCCGAGGTTGAACCGATAGTTAGAGGCAATGTTAAGAAAAAGACTTCTATATTTAGGTCAGTTAGAGATGAATTCATAGCTGAAGATGCTCCAACAGTTGGATCTTATCTTCTGTATGATATTCTCTTACCGGCTTTAAAGGATCTCGTATTGGACATAGGCCACGGTGCGATAGATTCGGCATTCGGTGGTGGAGGATACAGATCCAGTCGAAGAGGTGGTCGAGATAGAAGTTATATTTCTTATAACCGTTACTATGATGATCGCGATCGTAGACGTCGAGATAGGGATGAGGAAAGATATGAAGCTCGCAGACGTTCGAGAGATTTCGATGAGTTCATTTTCGATAGACGTGAAGACGCTGAGGACGTGTTAGATCGTATGTGCGATTACTTGGAGCGCTTTGATGATGTTCCGGTATCATATTTTTACGATCTATTGGGTGAGACCGTTCCCGGCGACTTCACGTCTGATGACTGGGGATGGACAAATCTTGCAGGTGCGAGAGTTAGAAAGGTAAGAGGTGGATATATTATAGATCTACCAAAAGTTAAACCTATATAAAGAAAGGCAAAAGACATGATTAGTTTTGGTTTAAGCAACATCAAGTCAGTCGCAAGAGTGGCTAAGGTGACAATTGTCAAGCACAGTCCTGAGATATTGATGGGCATTGGAACTATCTCATTTGTAGCCACTGTTGTAACGGCGTCTAAAGCAACTCTAAAGGCTCAGGATATTTTAGAGAACCACAAATTAGAACTTGAAGATATTAAGGAAGCTTCGGAGTTAAATAGTCCGGATTATAAGCCTGAGGATGCTAAGAAAGACAAGATCACATTATATTCTCAGACAGGTCTTGCATTAGCAAAGGATTATGCACCGGCAGCAGGCTTTGCAGCTATATCTTTAACATGCTTTTTTGGTGCATTCAATATTATGAAAAAGCGTTATGTTGTATTAGCTGCTGCATATTCTGCTTTGGAAACAAGTTTCCGTAATTATCGTCAGAGAGTTATAGAAGATAAAGGCGAAGATGCTGATATTTATTATATGACCGGGCAGAAAGTTAAGGAAGTAACTGTCAAAGATGATGAAGGCAACAAAGTTAAGCAGAAAGTCTTGACTCTTGAAGATGGTACGGTTCTTAGTCCTTATGCATTTAAGTTCGCTAAGTATAAAGAAAATGGTGAGCTTAATAATCAGTGGACTGGTAATCCGACTCTTGATAGGGCTTATATTCTTGGACAGCAGGATTATCAGAACGACCAGCTTTATATTCGTTGTGTATTTGATAAAGATCACAAAGTAATTAAGCGTGGTTGGTCATTTTTGAATGAGACGAGAGATCTTCTTGGAGAGGATCCGACATCAACCGGAGCTGTAGTTGGTAACTTATTTGGAAATGGTGAACCTGGTAGAGATGGTTATATCGATTATCGGATAATTGAATCTACAGATAGGGACGGATGCTGCTTCTATATTAATCCTAATGTTGATGGATTGATTTATGATATTGTTGAGAAGTATGAGAAAGTTCCATTTACTCCTAATGTTGCATTTGATCAATTCTAAGATTCGGTAGGCCGTACGCGAGAAACCAGCAAACTTTTAAAATTCCTTGTAAACCTCCTTCTTTATTATGATAAACTCGCGTACGGCTGGTATACAAGGGATATAGAAAGGATTAAAATAATGAATAAAGCATTATATTTAGCAATAGGCTCTGTATTAGGTGCAGCAGCAGGCTCTATTACCACTTATTTCGTCGTTAAAGGCCGATTTGAGGCTGAAAGAGATGAGGCCATAGAAGAGTACGCTGAGCATGCAGAAAACCGTATAGAGGCCATTAAAGAGCGTTATGAGGACAATATCGTAGGTGATTTGGACTCCAAAGAGGAGAAAATTGAATCTGATCAGGATGAAGATGCTGACGAACGCAAAATAAATAACAACGAAGGTGTTAAGAAGTATCATCATTATGACGGACAGGAATTGCCTGAATACGCATCAAAAAGGATATTTAAGAAATCAACAAAGGAAGAGGAAATGGCTAAAAAGGAAGTAAATTATATTCAGGAACTGAAAGAAATTGATTATCTTGATTCTGATATGGAAAAGCAGACAATAGATGTACTTTTCCGTTATGAAGGTGATACAGTAGAAGAACTCTGGGGATATCAGACAGATAATCAGACCACTTGTCAAGCAAAGTTCGGTAAAGGTCTTATAGATCTTATAGGAATTGATGGCGAAGATATGCTTGATTGGGTAGAACCTGATGAAGGTACTGCTGTTAGATATTTCCGCAATTCTGAACTTGGTATAGACTTCGAGATTGTAATACATTGCGATCCTGATACGTATTATAATAAAGAAGAGAGTTAACGGAGGATTTGAATGTGAGGGACGATAGAAGATATTCGTCCGCAAGCATTTCAGATTATGTCCATTGGGTGATGAGAGATAAACTTGGTTTTACAGAAAGAGAAATTAAGGATTATCAATATCTTGTATCAGCACTTACAGATGTTGAGTTTGTCTGGAATCACCCAATGGATGAAAATCGTGCATATGATGGGCTTGAGCTTCGCTCAGATTTTGAGTACGAAACCGGGGAATACCTCGATAGTAGTAGTGGGCTCATGCCCAAATGTACGGTATTTGAAATGTTGGCGGCATTGAGCATTAGATGTGAAGAACAGCTTATGTATAATCCATCTTTAGGAAATCGAACATCTAAATGGTTTTTTGAGATGTTAGATAATCTTGGATTAGATAAAGATAGTAGAGTTGATGATAAAATTGCGGAGGATATTGTATCAGGTGATGCATTTCCTCTAAAAAATTCTCGAATTAAACAGAAAAATGAGCAAATTTGGAAACAACTTAGTGCATATTTGAGGGAAAATTATCTTGATGATTAAAACCTTTTCGTAAGAAAATGGTGTATAATTATCTTGATGACTAAATGAATGATGATTGAGGTGAAAAGATGCGAAAATTGATATGTGATAGGTGTGGAAAAGA
>CADCQX010000412.1 GCA_902803695.1 Oscillospiraceae bacterium | reverse complement strand
CCCTGGACGTACGAAGTTCTATCTTGCTTTGGATGATGACCTTTTCAGAATCTTCGGTGGTGACAGAGTTACAAAGACATTCAATAGTTTGGGTGTTGATGAAACTATGGAGATCCAGACAGGTGTTGTTTCCCGTTTGATCGAATCTTCACAGAAGAAACTCGAGGCTATCCACTTTGGTACTCGTAAGAATACTCTCGAATACGATGATGTTATGAATATTCAGCGTACCATCACTTACGAACAGAGACGTAAGGTTATTGACGGTGCTGATATGCATGATACATTCCTCAAGATGGTTCACAGAGTTGCAGAAAGAACTGTTTCTTCTTACTCCAACGACGGTAACCTTACTGTAAGCGATCAGTATGCTCTCGGTATGAAGATCGAAGACCTTTACGGCAACCTTCCGATCGTTGCTGAACTCAAGAGTAAGGAAGCGCTCGACATTTCTGCTTCTGATATGATCGAGAGGATCAATAATGAAGCTGTTAAGGCTTTGGAAGAGAAAGAAAATCTTGTTACAAGCGAAGTATTCAGAGAAGCTGAGCGTGTAATCCTTCTTACTACTGTTGATGCTAAGTGGATGGATCATATCGATGCCATGGATCAGCTCCGTACGAGCGTTGGTATGCGTGGTGTAGGTCAGCACGATCCGGTTGTTGAGTACAAGATGGAGAGTTCTCAGATGTTTGATGAGATGAACGATTCCATCCAGGATGACGCTGTCAGAGTATTGATGAAGGGTGAGTTCTCTGCTGAAAAGAGAGTTACAACCAAGTCCGCAGTCAGAAATCTTTCTGAGGGACACGGTAAGGAAATCTCGAATGCTTCTCAGATCCCAACTGAAGCTAAGCAGGCACAGGGAGCTCAGGCAAGCGACAATGCTCCGCTCCAGCCTGTTAAGAGAGACTCCAAGAAGGTTGGACGTAATGATCTTTGTCCATGCGGTTCAGGTAAGAAGTATAAGAACTGTTGCGGCAAGAACGAGTAATCAATCTGTTGATAAATTATGAGAGGTCGGGTTTGTATCCGACCTCTTTTTATATTAGAATAACGAACGGAGGGTAGTTTATGTTTGATAAAGAAAGCTATTTGACTTCAATTAATGAAGCATGTTCTTACATATCTTCTCGTTTTGATATGGAAGGAACTGATACTTGTATCGTTCTGGGTTCTGGACTTGGTCCTTTCACTGACCTGGTTAAATGTGTGAATAAGATCAGTTATTCTGATATTCCGGGTTTTCCTACTACAACAGTCATAGGACACAGCGGAGAATTGATCCTTGCTGACATCGAAGGTAAGAAGGTTATCCTTCTTTCAGGACGTTTTCATTACTACGAGGGTAATGATATGTCGGTTTGTACTTTCTATGTTAGAGTTCTTTCGAAGCTCGGCATCAAGAATCTTATTCTTACAAATGCGGCAGGCGGCATGCTTGACGGAATGGAACCATCTGATCTCATGGTTGTAACAGATCATATCTCTTTGTTCTGTGAATCACCGTTGAGAGGACCTAACCTTGATGAGTTCGGGGCTCGTTTTATTGATCAGTCTTTTGTATATGATAAGGAGAGGATCGCTCTTCTCAAGGCAACAGCTGATAAGCTTGGAATTAAGCTTCATGAGGGAGTTTATTGTTACACAAAGGGTCCTCAGTATGAGACGCCTTCAGAGATCAGGCTCATTAAGAGTCTTGGTGGTGGCGCTGTTGGAATGTCAACTGTTCCTGAAGCGATCGTAGCTTCACATTGCGGTATGAAGGTAACTGCGGTTTCCTGTATCACCAATCTTGCAGCAGGAATCAGCAAAACGGCTCTTAATCACGAAGAAGTACTTGCAAATGCTGCTAAGGCATCAACTAACAGCTGCAAGTTGGTATATGAATTCATAAAACAATTGTAAGGAGAAAAAAATGGAAGTTCCTTTTTATGACGTAAAAGACATTAACCTTGCGCCTTCGGGCAAGAAGAAGATCGAGTGGGCTTATAAGAATATGCCTGTCTTGAGAGCTATCGAAAAAGAGCTTATCGAAGAGCAGCCTTTCAAGGGTCTTAAGATCTCGGTATCGGTTCACGTTGAGGCTAAGACAGCTTGTCTTGCCAGAGCTTTGGCAAGAGGCGGTGCCGACGTTGCACTTACAGGATGTAATCCTCTTTCCACTCAGGATGATGTAGCAGCTGCACTTGCTGCTGACGGAATGCACGTTTATACGATCCACGGAGACAATGAAGAGAATTACATCAAGCATCTGGAGATGGCATTGTCTTTTGGCCCTGACATCGTAATCGATGACGGCGGAGACTTTGCTATGCTTTTGCACTCAACTCATAAGGATCTTGTTCCTAAGATCATCGGCGGTTGTGAAGAGACTACCACGGGTGTTCACAGACTTGAGATCCTCGAGAAAGAGAATAAGCTCATGTATCCTGTTGTTGCCGTTAATGATGCCCGTTGTAAGCACCTTTTCGATAACAGATTCGGTACCGGTCAATCTGTATGGACTGCTATTATGGCTACAACGAACCGCGTTGTTGCAGGTAAGACAGTAGTAGCTGCAGGTTACGGAATGTGCGGCAGAGGCGTTGCTATGAGAGCAAAAGGCCTTG
>CADCQX010000411.1 GCA_902803695.1 Oscillospiraceae bacterium | reverse complement strand
TTTTGTATCACTTGTTCTTCTGTTTGTTTTGGCTCCGAGTGTTGTCTTTACTTCAAAGATCCAGTATTACTTTGATTCAACTCAACAGTTCACTGTATCGAAAAATGATAATGTTATAGTTATTGTTTTCGATGCATATGATAATAGGGATATGGTTAACCTTGTAAAATCTGATTATCATAAATTTGATGAACTTAAGGATTTTACTGTTTATACAAACACAACCAGTACTTTTGATTCCACCGTTACTTCTGTTAACCAGTTCTGTGCAGGTTGTGAGTTTAACTCTTCTTACAATCTTGAAGAATGGCTTTCAAGCGGATGGGATAGTGAGAGGACCGTTAATTTCTACAATTCTCTTCATGAAGCAGGTTATAAGTGCGATGCGTATAATTTCGAGTTGACGATGCTTGAGTTTGCGGATGGTAAGTTTGACAATCTTGTCAAATATGACGAACCGATCGAAAGAGAGGTGTCTTATTTTGATCTGAACAGATTCTATGATGATTTCCAGGAGTTGGCTCTTTACAGAAGTATGCCTTATCTTGTGAAGAATCTTGTTTCACTTGCTATTGATAGAAATGCATTCCATTTCTATGTTTCGTATACAACCAATGACACGAGTATCTATTCAAATGATGGATACATTGCTAGTCAAAAATACGAGACCATTGATGATAATGTATTCCTTTTCAATCATCTTACCGGTGTACATACCCCTTGTGATTATGCTGTAGAACAGGAAAACTGCTTTATGATCATGAACAATATTGTTAAGCAGTTTAAGGAGCTTGGTATATATGACAACAGCACTATAATCTTCATGTCTGATCACGGTTCTCATCGTAATGATGATGAGTCGATAGGTTCTTCTCCGGTATTTATGATCAAGGAACCTGGAGCATGTAATGAAAACATAATAATGAATGATGCACCTGTATCTTTGGATGATTTTATGGGTACGATCGCTGTAAATGTTGGATTGGACAATCCTGAACAGTATGGCACGTCGGTTTACGATTTTGCTACCGGTGACCAAAGAGAGAGGATCGTTTACGAGCGAGTTTATGCTGAAGATCTTCCTATGGTTTATTCGAAGGGACACCTTTCTTATATGATCAGATATAATGCCTTTGCTAAGTACGTAATTGACGGTAAAGCGACAGATATAGAAGGTATTAATCCTTTTGAGGATGAAAATGTTGAAATAATACCAATGAAGGAGTATTTTGGTTAAGGTATAAGTTTTTGGAGGTAAGATAATGTTCAACGTTTCTTTATATATTGATCCGGCGACAACAAGTTATATTATTCAGATCTCTGCAGCTGTTATAGTTGCATTGGGTGCTTTTATTGGAATTTTCTGGAATAAGATCAAGAGATTGTTTAAGAAAAAGGGAAAAGAGGACGAAGTAAAGGTAGACGAACAGTTTAAAGCAGGTGCTGATGACGAAGATGTTGTTATCACTGCTGATGACCTTTTGGATAAATAACTCTAGGACGGAAGATAGAATTGCGAATAACTAAAGAGAAAGCTTTGAAGCTTATAAGAAAATACAGTTTTCTTATACTGGATTTCTTGTTGCTTGTTTTTATTTTTCAGATCTCGTATAGTCTGCATAAATCAGTAACTTTTGTATTGATGTTGGTGCTCTTTGAGATCGTTTCTAAAACAGGTCTTTCAACGAGGATAGTTGACAGGTTTAATGTACCTCTATTTATGGTATCGATGTGCTTTGCAACATTCCCGTTGTATCTGTTCTATATTTTCTATTTTGATGATCTTCCTGATTTTATAACCAGGTTTGCGGCACCAATCCTTTTCCTGGATTGTGTTTTCTTTGCCGTTCTGATATTTTTTGCTCTGTCATTCATCATTAAAGACACTAAGGGTGTTGCTAAGAAGTATTTCAAGTCGCTTATAGGAACTCTGGCATTGTCTTTTATGGTAAATATTTATTTGCCTTTGGATTCCTTTATCGGTAATATCGATAATTTCGAATTCCCGATTCAGAGATTTATCGGTTGGCAGCTTTTATTCTGTGTTGTTATTGCTTGTTTTGCGGCAACTCTTTTGTTCCTGATCCCGGATAAAGTCTATACTTATGTCTACGCGGCTTTGTTGGGTATCGGTATTGCCGCATATGTTCAATATAACTTCCTTAACAGCGAATTGACTTTACTAGGCGTATCAAATGATGCACTTAGTGTTTCTGCCAAGACTAAGGTTATAAATATCATAGTTTGGTTGGTGATCATTGCTGCATGTGTGGCTTTGGCTGTCGTTCTTAAAAAATTCCAGAAGAAAGATGATAAGAAGAACTATTTCACGATTGGTTTTATCCTATATTTCTCGCTGCATCTTGTTTCAAGCATTCTCTTGATATTGTTTGCGCCTCAGCAGATATATGGAGTTACTTCTGAATATTTTGTTGATTCGACGGATTGTTATACGATCTCTAAGCATGACAATGTCATTGTTATTGTATTTGACTGTTTTGATAATTCCTACATTAAACCATATTATGAAGAGAATCCGGCTGCTTTTGAAGGCCTTAATGATTTTACTCTCTATACCGATACCTGTAGTGTATATGATTCAACAGTTACATCCATGTCACAGATGTTTGGCGGAGCTGAATTTGATAATACACTTGGAAAGTTTGATTGGTTTGAGGCTTCCTGGAATAGTGAAAAGACTTTGAAGTTCTATGATGCTTTGCATGAGAACAATTATGTTTGCAACGGCTTCAACTTCGAAATGCCTGAAAAGCAGTATATTTACGGCAAGTTTGATAATGTTCATAAGAATGAAAAGCCGGAAGTTCTTGAACTTGAATGGTTTGAATATTACAGATTCCAGAGAGATTTCGGTAAGTTAGCTCTTTTCCGTTGCCTGCCTTATTGCTTTAAGGAATTTGTTGAATTTGATGGTCTTTCTTTTAGAGAGATTGCTACATATAAACTTGGTTCCGACTCTTACTATATGAATTCAGATTATCTTGCTCATCTGGATCTCCATTTCGCAGATGATGACAAGAATTATCTCATGATCAATCACATTAACGGTACTCATAAGCCTTGTACTTTGGAAGAGGGAATTGTAAGCTCTTTCGATATCATGAACAAGATGGTTCAGCAGCTTAAGGACCTTGGTGTATATGATTCTTCAACGATCATCTTTACTTCCGATCATGGTTATCATAATGAGGAATCTGAGTTTGGTTGGGGTGCAACGCCTCTGTTTATGATCAAAGCTCCTAATGAACATCATGATAGTATAGTATTTACTAAGACCCCTGAATATCATGAGGACATAATGGGTACTATAGCTTATCTGACGGGAATAGATAAGACCGTTGAACCTGGATTCTTCGGAAATACGATCTACGATTTTGATGAGAATTCAGTAAGAACGAGGATCTTCTACGACAGGATCTATGATGAAGGCCTCCCGGCGATCTATAGTACGGGTAGATTGAATTATACGACCATCTATAATGCTTATTGTAAGTATGAGTTTACAGGTCCTTCGGATATACTGTACGGAAAAGCACCTGGTAGTGAGGGAACAGAATCTCTACCTATGACAGAGTATTTCGGATAATCAAATATCTTCCGGAGTAAAATCAGATAACGGATTACTTTCGACGGCCTTGTGTAAGAGGTCGTCGTCTACATGTGTGTAGATCTGAGTTGTGGATACGCTCGCATGTCCAAGGATCGTCTGAAGGCTTCTCAGATCCACGTGACCATATTTGTACATTAATGTAGCGGCCGTATGTCTGAGTTTATGCACAGAATAAGTATTCGGATCCAGACCACTTTGGATTATAAGATTCTTTATCGTGATCTGTATCATATCTTCGGACAATCTTAAGCCTTTTCGAGAAACAAAGAGGGCATTCTTTGCTTCAGGCTTGATATTATATTTGTCTCTTACTTTAAGCCATTCGTCTATGGCTTCGATACAAGACTTGTTAAGGTAGATAGTTCTTTCCTTGTTTCCTTTACCGATTACGGTCAGGATATCTCCGTGGATATCGTTGAGGTTGATTCCGCGAAGCTCGGCAAGACGCATGCCGCAATTCAAAAACAGGATTACAATGCAATAATCTCTCTCGTTTGATTCGGTAGGCGCATTATATGCGGCATTGATGAGCGCCTGGCTTTCTTCCAGGGTAAGATACTTAGGAG
>CADCQX010000410.1 GCA_902803695.1 Oscillospiraceae bacterium | reverse complement strand
TATCTCGAAAACGAGAAGGGATTTAAGTGCGAGCACTGCGGCACGGAGATCAAGAAGGTCTGGAAGGAAGGCGAGGACCACCTTTGTCCTAACTGCGGATCGGAACTGAAGATGTTCTGGAGAACGAAGGTGCTGTCGGGAAAGGGACGCAAGTGTGAGTATTGCGGAACTGAGATCGACGGGGATTTTGAAGAGGGCGAGACGCCTAAGTGTCCGAACTGCGGTTCGCTACTTCAGAAGAGCGTAACGGTGACCGTTCACGATAAGGACCGTGACGTTGAGCCTGTCGAAGAGGATAGCAGTGAAGAGGACGGAAAGGCTATCGAAGGCTCGCTCAAATATATTGAGATCGTTGTAGGAATAGTTTTGGCGATAATCTTGATAATCGCACTCATAGAAGGATTAAGTAACTGAGGATTGCCCGGGTAACACCGGGCATCTTTTTCGAGAAGAATAAGGAGTGCTATTTTACGCTTTATTCGTGTAAAAGATTTTTGTCATAGAGTATAATGATAATGTTTATTGTTTCGGGGAAAAATGGAGATTTCTTATGGCTATATGGGATACAGCGGCCACCAAGGCTTTGAATTGTCCTACCTGCGGTGACGCACTGAAATTTGATTCAGCAATAAAGGCATCCGTCTGCAGAAGCTGCGGTAATGTTTACGAAGCGGGAACCCTCAATATTACGGGTAAGCTCAAGTTCGTGGATGTTGATGAAGCTTCCGAAGAGGAAGAGAACAAGAGAGAGTACGTGTGCGGATCATGCGGCGCAACAGTCGTAACCAATGAGAACACGGCTCTCACTTACTGTGCATTCTGCGGTTCGCCTTCGGTAATGGGACGAAGACTCGTTAAGGAGTTCCGTCCGGACTACATTATTCCTTTCAAGATCGAAAAAGAACAGGCAGTCAAGATCTTCACAGACTGGATAAAGAGCGATAAGAAGTATGCTCCGAAAGATCTTCTGGCTCAAAAGACACTCAAGAAGATCACGGGACTTTATGTTCCGTTCTGGCTCATCAACGCAGACTGCTATGCAAACGTAAACGGATTGGGATATGTTCAGAGCGATCCAACACAGAGAGCAGTCTTTAACGTTAAGCGTAAGGTCCTCTTCAAGGTAAAGAACGTACCTTTTGACGGATCTTTCAAGATCAGCAATTTCCTCATGAATTCCATCGAGCCTTTCGATTTTTCCGAGCTCGTTGATTATGATGACGTATATCTTCCGGGTTATTATGCGGACAGATATGACAAGAATGCTCTGGATCTCACGGAGGTCATCGATATAAGGATCTCCCAGTATGCAAAGCAGGCAGGAGATCTGGCGGCAAAATCCAGGCTCGGTGATGAGCATAAGGTCTATAACAAGGTAGATGCCGATACATCCGAATCGTATATCAAGAACTTAAGCCAGAGATATGCGCTTCTGCCGATCTGGTTCCTGAACTATGAATATAAGGGAGAGTCTTATCAGATCGCCATCAACGGGCAGACGGGAAAGGTCGACGGTGAGGTCCCTAATACCAAGGGAGGCAGATGGATAGAGACGTTCAAGGCAACTACCCCGTGGGTCATGGGTGTTATCGGAAGCGTATTATTGCTTATAATCTGTCTCATTCTCGGAGGAGTAGCGCAGCATAATACATTTGATGTGCTGTCACATCTTTCATATATCATATTTTTCGGCGGGATAATGCTGTCGGGCACGCTGGTAAGTATATGTGCTCGTAAGGTCGTACTGGCCTATAAGAACGTGGAGTACGAGAGCTTCAATCCTCTTAAGGGCGCACCTGACATATACGAATACTTCGATTCGTCCTTTAAGCCTCAGGTGGTCGAAGCATCAGATGACTATATGGGTATCCAGTTTAAGATGCTGGAGCCGAGTGAGAACGGCCGCGGTACTCAACTGTCATCATGGATGTGGTTCGACGGCCGCAACGACTTCAAGGGATAACTCAGTCGTGGGTGCTGGTATCCTCATCATCTGACGGTTCGTTGCCGTCGTAGATGTTGTAGAAGAATTCATCATTTTCGTTTTTGCTGTCTTCCAGGACTCTTTTGAGTCTTGGAAGATAATTTTTTATCTCTTCTGAACAGTTTTCTGCATTGGTGAGAACGATGAACCTGTGCCTTTCCGTCAGCATGTCATGAAGTGCATCAAGGTTGCCGCCGTAGTATTCAGGGAACAGGAGCATACCCTTAAGGAGCTTATGGAATTCCTCAACTGTGTTTATCTTGGAAAGATCGATAATTGCTTTCTCGCTCATGGTATCCTCCTTATTCCTCGCCATAAAGGAGAGTGAAACTCTCGTAGTGGTCTTCTGTGTAGTAGATGAGTCCGTCGTTGGAGTAGATTATCCTCTTGGCTCCGCGGCTCGATTTGCCGTTGGTGTCTATATCGCATTCATAATACTGGCGGCCGATCTTTTTTGGAAGTTGACCTTCGTTATTCCCGAAGCGGTCTCCGCCGATGGCGGCTCCTTTGATGTATTTTTGCACCGATCCTCCGGACCATCCTGCTTTTTCAGCTTCCTTCTTGGTTACGTAGTTGTCCGGAAGGTGACCGTGGGTGTGGATATACAGGGCAACATGGTCCTTGTCGAACTACTTTCCCGATTCTTCGACAGTTATCTCATC
>CADCQX010000409.1 GCA_902803695.1 Oscillospiraceae bacterium | reverse complement strand
TCCGTCAGCTCTCTCAGAAGATTCTTTTTCCGATCTTAAGGTAATTCTCGAAAACTACGGTCTGCCGTTCGACGAGGAGAACCTTATCATTTCGCGTGAGATAAATGCAGACGGCAAAAGCAGTGCCAGGATCAACGGAAGATCTGCTGTGCTTACTGTTCTAAAAGAAATCTCGTCCATATTCGTAGATATCCACGGCCAGAACGATACCCAGAAGATATTCGATGAAAACACTCATTGTGATCTTTTGGACAGATTCATCGGCAAAGAAGCTTATGACCTTAAAAAGCAGTACACTGATATTCTTCAGCAGTATAAGAATACCGTCCTTAAGATTAGGGATCTCGGGTCTTCTCCGGAAGCCAATGCCAAGAGAAGGGAATATCTCATGTTTGCTTCTTCGGAGATCCGTAAAGCGGATTTTAAGGATGGTGAAGAGGAAGAACTCAGCGAGCTTAAAAAGAGATTTGAAAACAGTGCCAGGATCTCCAATCTCTTGGAAGAGGCAAATGAGCTTTTATTCTCGTCCGAAGATTCATCCGTAACAACACTTAAGCAGGCCAGTGGCATTATCGAGAAACTAAGTGTTTTCGATGAGTCATATAAGGAGATTTCTGAAAAACTTAATTCTCTGTCTTTGGATGTGGAGGCACTAGCTTCTGATGTTAATTCCAAATATGAGGCTGATGAATACTCAGAAGAAAAGCTCGATGAGACTGATAAAAGGATATCTCTGCTTTATGATATGAAGTCAAAATACGGCTCTTCGATCTCTGAGATCAATAAGTTTGCCGATGATGCTGAAAAGGAGATTTCCGATATCGATAATTCCGAGATCAGACTTGCGGAACTTCGGAAGGAACTTAAAATCATTGAAACCGAGCTTCTTTCCAAAGCCAAGGCATTGTCTGATCTAAGACATAATTATGCTGAAGTCCTGTCATCTAAGATCGTTAATGAACTTGCTGACCTGGAGATGGTCAATACAAGGTTCGGCGTTAACTTCAAAGAGCACAGCAAGCAGAAATACTTCTCTGGCAAGGGAACAGAGGATATATCTTTTGAGTTCAGTGCCAACCCGGGTGAATCACTTAAGCCTTTGAGCAGGATAGCTTCAGGCGGTGAGGCATCAAGGATCATGCTCGCCATAAAGACGATCCTTTCAGAAGCCGACAGTACGCCGACGCTTATTTTCGATGAGATCGATACAGGAATATCAGGCGCTGCTGCTTTGAAGGTTGCAGAGAAACTTAAAGCTATTTCTGAAAGACATCAGGTATTGAGCGTAACTCATACTGCTCAGATCGCTTCAGCTGCTGATACGAATTTCTATATCTGTAAGCATACGGATCTGGTATCTTCAAATACCGAGATCATAAAACTTGATCAGGACGGCAAGATAAAAGAGGTATCGAGACTTCTCTCGGGTACCTCTGATGAAGAATCATTTAATCTAGCGAAGAATCTTATAGCTCGATTCTGATATCGTTTTCGATGAGTTTTCTCATATCTTCGGGAATATCGCTCCTGAATTCCATCAATTCCTCAGTTACTGGATGTCTAAGTGAAAGATAGTAGGCATGCAAAGCCTGTCTTCCGATGAGCGAATCAAGATATTCGGAACCTTCTATGTCATTAGGATTATCTGTTGAGTTAGGACCGTATAGACCGTCTCCGACGAGTGGGTGTCCTTCAGAAAGCGAATGGACCCTTATCTGGTGACATCTGCCGGTCTCAAGTATGAATTCGACCAGTGATACTTTGTTTTCCTCGTTATAACAGATCTCTTTGTAGTGGGTGACAGACGGATGTCCGTCTGGTGCTACATCTCTGATCATAACTGAATTAGGCCGTCTTTTGATCGGCTTATCGATTGTTCCTTCAGGTATTTCATATCTGCCGTAAACAACGGCCAAGTATTTCTTGTTCATACCGAGTTTAGTGACTCTGTCATGAGCATATCCGTTCTTAGCGATCGCTATGATACCAGATGTTTCTCTGTCCAGTCGCATGATCGGATGCAAAGTGTTATCTGAAAGAAGTGTCAGAAGGGAATCGTCCAGATGACCGTGAGTAGGATGAGTTACTATTCCTGCAGGTTTCTCGCATACAGCGATCCATTCATCCTCATAGTAGATCTTTATTCCGGCATCTGATTTGAGGGTTCCTGCATCATCTTCATATTCTGCATACATGTGGTCACCGGCTCTTACTTTATCGATAACCCTTGTGTGAACGCCGTTTATATCCATCTTTCCGTATAGTTTGACACGCTTGATCATGTTGTTGCTCATGCCAAAACGGTCTCTTAAAATATCACGGATCTCTGTATTGTCGTATCTGTCTTCGATTATGTAATTGATTTTCATTTCTAGCCTCGTAAGTAAATATATACTATATTTTCTTAACGATTTATACAATTGATTTTCGATTTTCCGAAAAGTGACGTAATATTTGTTACCTTTTTAATAATGTTTATAAAAAAACGTTTTATTGCCTAGGGTTTTTGTTGTTTGAAATTATTAAATATGATAATCTTTTCGTCGGGAGGTGAGTCACAGTGTCTATTATTAAAATGACTCCGGAAGAACAGTCGGCTAAGTTCGAAGAAGTTCTTTC
>CADCQX010000408.1 GCA_902803695.1 Oscillospiraceae bacterium | reverse complement strand
TGCCATCATAAATGCAAATCTCGAAGATCTTACTAAAGCTGAAGAATCAGGACTTTCTTTGCCTCTTTTGAAGAGACTTAAGTTTGATGATAAGAAACTTGATGAGGTTACAGCCGGTATCAGAAGTCTTATTAAGCTTGAAGATCCTCTTGGAAAGATCAAGCTTCATACGACTCTTGATGACGGACTTGAGTTATACAGAGTAACATGTCCTATCGGTGTTATCGGAGTTATCTTCGAATCACGTCCGGATGCTCTTGTCCAGATCGCGAGCCTCTGTCTTAAGAGCGGCAATGCTGTTTTCCTTAAGGGCGGATCTGAAGCAAACAATACAAACAGCGTTCTGGCCCAAATTATCTATGATGCCGGCGTTGCTTCGGGACTTCCGGAAGGATGGCTTTGTCTCATTACTTCAAGAGCTGATGTTACTGAGATGCTCGGTCTGAACGAATATATCGACCTTATTATACCTAGAGGATCCAATGCTTTTGTTCAGTACATCATGAAGAACACTACGATCGCCGTTATGGGTCACGCCGACGGTGTCTGCCATACATACGTATCTGAGGATGCGGATCTTGATATGGCTCTTAAGATCGTCGTAGATGCCAAGACACAGTATGTTTCGGTATGTAATGCTACAGAGACAGTCCTTATCGACAGAAAGGTCAAAGATGCATTCCTTCCAAGGCTCGTTGAAGCATTCAAGGCTGCTAATGTAGAAATGTACGGTGATGATGAGATCAGTGCCGAATACGGCTTTGATAAGGTAACTGAGTGGCATCACGAGTACCTTGATTACGCCGTATCCCTTAAGATCGTTGACGGAATTGACGAAGCGATCGCTCATATCAACAGATATGGTTCCGGACATACTGATTCCATTATCACGACTGATGATGCTAAAGCTGAGAAGTTCACTTTGTCAGTTGATTCAGGCTGCTGTCTTGTTAACTGTTCAACAAGATTCTCAGACGGATTCAGATTCGGATTCGGAGCAGAAGTTGGAGTAAGTACGAGCAAGCTTCACGCGAGAGGTCCTGTAGGGCTTGAGGGTCTTATCTCTTACAAGTACAAGCTTCTCGGTAACGGTCATATCGTTGGCGATTATGCAACCAATAAGTGCACATTCAAGCACATTTATCATAAAATCTGATTTTTGGAGGAGTTATGAAAGTAGTAGTTTCATCAGATCATGCAGGTTATGATCTTAAGATCAAAGTTAAGGAGCATCTCGAGAAGAAAGGTTACGAAGTAATCGTCGAGGGTGCAACAAGCGGCACAGAGCCATTCAGCTACGTTGAGGCTGGCCAGGCACTTGCTAAGGATGTTTTGGAGGGTAAAGCTGAAAGAGGTATCGCTATCTGCGGTACAGGTATCGGAATCTCTATCGTCGTAAACAAGTTCAAGGGCTTGAGATGCGGTCTTTGCAATAACGAATTCATGGCAAGGATGCTCAGACAGCATAACGACGGTCAGGTTCTCGCTATGGGCGCCAGAGTAGTAGGACTCGGTGTTGCCCTCAATATGGTCGATGCTTTCTTTGATGAGCAGTTTGCAGGCGAGAGACACGCCGTTCGTGTAAACGACATCAAGAAACAGGAAGAAGAGTTATTTAAATAATATAAAATATTTGTTTAGTGTATATTTTCCTCGATATGAGTGGTAAACTTTTTCGAGGAATAGAGAGCAGGAGGTATATCTTATGGATAACAGTAACGTTTTTGTATTTGATCATCCGTTGATCCAACACAAAGTATCTATTCTCAGAGACAAGAACACTTCAACAAAGGAGTTCAGAGAATTAGTCTCGGAGATCGCAATGCTCATGGCATATGAGGCAACAAGAGACCTTCCTCTCGAGCAGGTTGAGATCGAAACACCTGTTGCAATCGCTAAGACAAATGTAATCGCAGGCAAGAAGCTCGCAGTCGTACCGATCCTCAGAGCAGGTCTTGGTATGGTTGACGGACTTGAGGCACTTATTCCTAACGTAAGAGTCGGACATATCGGACTTTATAGAGACCCTAAGACTCTTAAGCCTGTTGAGTATTACTGTAAGCTCCCTGAAGATATCGCTGACAGAGATGTAATCGTTCTCGATCCGATGCTCGCTACGGGCGGATCTGCATCAGCTGCTATCAGTTTCCTTAAGGAGCGCGGCATCAAGAGCATCAAGTTTATGTGCCTTATCGCTGCTCCTTGCGGAATCGAGAAGCTTACAACTGATCATCCTGATGTAAAGATCTACTGCGCAGCCAAGGATGAGAAACTTAATGATCATGCTTATATCGTTCCTGGCCTCGGTGCTGCCGGCGACAGATTGTTCGGAACCAAGTAAGCACGGTCAGACAAATTATTAAACGCCAATGACGGAGTTCGGATTTCTTATCTGAACTCCTTTGTAAGTATAAAAGACTAAAAACGGGAGGTATTGATATGGATCTTGTGTTATCCACTGGTTCGTGGTTTTCCAGATTCTGGCACAGTTTCTTGGACCACTTTATCGAGAAGATAATACCGGGTGGAAATATAGGAGAAGAGATCAGCCATGGAATCCTTCAGGTGAAGGAGTACTTCACGGTCGGCGGTAAGCAGTTTGTAATTACGGACGCTACCATAGTTTCATGGATCGCCATCGCGATCATCATTATCCTGTTCGCTATTGCGATCAGAAAGAAGGAGATGATACCTGGTAAGGGACAGACGATCGTTGAGTTCCTTATTGAACTCATCATCTCATCTGCAGAAGGATTCGGTTTGAGCAGAGAACAGGCTGAGAGCATCGCACCTATGATAGGAACGTTCGGAATGATAATCCTTTCCTGTAACGTCATCTCATGGTTCCATGTATCGCCGCCTGCAAAGAACATAGCTTTCCCAATAGCTTTGGCTCTCTTGGCGATCATTTACGTAATAATCACTTCTATAAGGATGGTCGGAATCAAGGGATTCTGGGGTTCACTTAAATCACCAATGGTAGCGATGGTCCCGTTTAAGATACTGGACTACATCATCAAGCCGATATCGCTCTCTCTCCGTCTTTTCGGTAACGTTTTCGGTGCTTTCATATTTATGGAGTTCCTTTCCATAGTTACACCGATCCTTCTTCCGGCTATCTTCGGCCTGTGGTTCGACCTTATCGACGGTATGCTCCAGGCTGTAGTATTTGCTTATCTTCTCATGTCCTACATCGGTGAGGTAGTCGAAGGCGCTCACGAAGCTGAGATCCTTGATAAGGAGAAGAAAGAGAAGAAGGCTCAGAAAAAGGCTTTGAAAGAGCAGCAGAAGCAGGAAGCTTTGGAATTAGCTCAGAAACAAACAGCGGCAGCTGCCGTAGAGAATAATTAAGAAATAACTTTTCGGAGGTTTTGATATGAACACATTACTTAATATTATGCCTGTATTGTTAGCAATGGATCCTAAGGGATTCGCAGGACTTGGCGCGGGAATCGCTATCGGTCTCGGTGCTTTGGGCGGCGCTATCGGTATGGGACTGGCAGCAGGAAAGGCAGTTGAGGCAGGTGCCAGACAGCCTGAGATCTTCAGTAAGATCCAGACACTCCTTTTGACAGCTATCGTATTTATCGAGTCAGTTGCGATCTATGCTCTCGTTACAGCATTGCTTTTGATCTTCACATTCTGATTTTTCGAAAACACTAATATTGAAAAAAGAGGAATAGAATATGCTTTATCAATATATCTTATTGTCAGCTGAGGCTGCAGAGGAACCGGGTCTTTTCTCGCCGGAACAGTTGGGCGGCTATCTGTCCACAGCTGTTATCGCGATCATAACGGTCCTGATCTCATT
>CADCQX010000407.1 GCA_902803695.1 Oscillospiraceae bacterium | reverse complement strand
TCCTGATTTCAAACTCTTTAAACATGAGAAGATCGATATTCCTGCAAAGAATATCCTGTACGTAAGTGCGATCAATAAAGTCGGTATCGAAGAACTTAAGGAAAGAGTTGCGGCATCCATGCCTGAAGAGCAAGAAGAGAGGGATCTCATTCCTTCGGATATCGGTGAAGGGGATGTTGTAGTACTTGTAATCCCTATCGATTCTTCTGCCCCTAAGGGAAGACTTATCCTTCCTCAGCAGCAGGTCTTAAGAGGACTTCTCGATAAGGGTGCGATACCTGTTTCCTGCAGAGATACGGAACTTGCCGTAACTCTTGATGAAAAGGGTATAAAGCCTAAGATTGTCATAACCGATTCGCAGGCCTTCGCCAAGGTAAACAAAGTAGTTGGCGGAAGATTCCCGCTTACCAGTTTCTCCATCCTTATGGCGAAGTATAAAGGCGATTATGAATGGCAGCTTAAGGGTGCTTCTGCGATCGACGAACTTAACGACGGTGATAAGGTCCTTATTGCTGAAGGTTGTACACACCACAGACAGTGCGAAGATATTGGTACAGTCAAACTTCCTAAGTGGCTCAAAGAATTCACGGGCAAAGATCTCGTTTTTGAGTACAGTTCCGGATTGGAGTTCAAGGATGAAGACGAACTTCCGGCATATAAACTTGTTATTCATTGCGGCGGATGTATGCTCAACGAACGTGAGATGAAATACCGTGTTGAACTTTGCAAAGAAAAGGGCGTTGCCGTAACCAATTACGGAATGGCTATCGCAAAGATGAAAGGCATACTCGACATTGTAACCTAATGTTAATTTGCGGATAAGAGAGCGTATGATAGTATAAAGTTACCGAATAAAAAGGAGGTTAGAAGTACTATGCGTAAGTATATTGCGGAATTTATCGGTACGTTGGTATTGGTCACACTCGGTTGCGGTACTGCTATGTTAGTTGGTTGCGATGCGGCAAACGGCGGTGGCTATATCCTTACAGCTCTTGCTTTCGGTCTTGTTATCGTGGCAATGGCTTATTCAGTTGGTAATATTTCCGGTTGCCATATCAATCCTGCTGTATCTCTCGGTGTGTTGATCTCCGGCGGTATGGACATTAAAGATTTCTGCCTTTACTGTGTAGCACAAATCCTTGGTGCATTCGCAGGAAGCGGAATCCTTGCTTTGATCTTCAATCTCGGCGGCGTCGAGGATAAGACAGGCGGAATGGGAACAAACGGACTTGCAGGCGTAAACGGAAATTACGGTGCAGGTATCATCGTTGAGATCGTCCTCACATTCATCTTTGTATTTGCTATCCTTGGTGTTACATCCAAGAAGGGTAATCACGGATCCTTCGGCGGACTTGTTATCGGTCTCACACTCGTTCTCGTACACATCTTCGGTATCGGTCTTACAGGTACATCAGTTAACCCTGCAAGAAGTATCGGACCTGCTATCATGAACGCTATCGTTAACGGAAGTTCTGATGCCCTCGCATGTGTTTGGGTATTCATCGTAGGACCTTTGGTTGGTGCAGCTCTTGCAGCTCTCTGCTATAAGTTCCTTGAGAAAGAACTCAAGTAATAAGAGTTTATCCATGAAATTCATGAAGACTGTCTCTTTGAGACGGTCTTCTTTTTTTGGTAAAATGACCTCAAATTGTTAGAGGTTTCGGATTGTATAAGGACATGAGAAAGAGCAGTATATTATCGATAATCTTAATCATCCTGATCACAGCAGGTCTTGTGGTCGCGGCAAGACTATACTTTCCGCCGGGAGGAAATGATATCCTCATGATCGTTAAGAGAACCGTATATGTAAACGGAGAGAGAAACAACAGATTATCATACAACTTCTACATCAACCGAAATGGTGAGTATTACTATGCAAACGGCAATGATTTCATTAAGGGCAGATCGAGATTCGGAATGGTAAAAGATTCCGAGTTTGATGCCTTCATGAATGATGAGTTTTTCGCTTGGAAATACGACAAGATGCTCGAAGGTGATTACTTAAACAGAATAGATATGATGAACTATCTGCGCACGATCAGTACACTCGATGGAACGGAAGAGACTTTCCAATGGAATCTTAGCGAATATGGTAAGAATCCTGATAATCTGCGAGTTGTTTATGAGATCAAAGTAAGGGATAATGCGGATGATCCGTTTATCACTATTGCAACGTTTGATAACAACGGTACCAACTATTTTACGACCAACGTAATAACGAACTATAACGTTCAGAAGATAGTCAAGAACCTGCTTCAGAGCTGGCCTATAAAGATCCAGAATCAGAATGAACTGGATTCGATCATCCAATCCTTGGAAGGGTAGAACCACCATAAGGCATAGCGAGTACCTTCGCATCCTTGCCCATGATGGATAGAGCATCCTTAAGAGCTTCATCGATGGATGAGTATGGCTCGAGGAATACACTTCTTACGAAGTCAGGCTCCAATCCGGACACGAGGAAGATGCGGGCCTTCTCAAGTACCATTGCTATAGCTGCAGCTTTATGTCCTCCGAGGATGAATTCGCACTTGATGTGCGGAATCATATCGGAGGCTTTTTCGTGGCCTGTCATCCAGTCTTCGAAGTGCTTTTCACCGAGACCTTCGGAGCACTCTGCGACCAAGATGATGATACCGCCGTCTTTTACAGCGTGCTTTGCGTTATCGAGGGCTTTCTGTGCCTGATACATATTGATGTCCTTAGGGAATCCACCTGCGCTTACGAGGACGATATCAGCCTTTTCCTTGAGAGGGATAGCGTAGAAGGAATCCAGGAATTTACAGCCTTCGCGGTGGGCCTTAACGGAGTCACCGGAGAAGCATTTGATTATCTCTTTTTTCTCATTGAGAACAACGTTGACGATGAAGTCGATGCCGAGGATCTTACCTGACTCCTCGATGTCCTCACGTACAGGGTTTCCTTCGAGACGGCCTGCACATGCTTCAGGCTGGACCATGGCGCTGTGGTTGTTCTGGATGGCATTACGTGTGGATACGCCCGGCATGATAGCCTTGGCTCCGCCGGAATAACCTGCGAAGTAGTGATATTCGATGTTACCCATGCAGATCTTGAAGTCGGCTTCTGCAACAGGTGTGAAGATATCAACAGGTGTACCTCTTGATGTGGTACCGAGATGCTTTGTATCGTTCATGTCGGAGTCGATGCACTTAACTGTCTCGAAGACCTTGTCGCCGACCATGTGGCGCATACGCTCTTCGGTGTGACCGCCGTGGCTGCCGAGTGCGAAAACAACAGTTACATCCTCGTCTTTGACGCCTGCTTCGTGAAGCTCGTCAAGAACGTGAGGGATGACCTTGTAGCTCGGCATAGGGCGTGTGATGTCGGAAGTGATGATCGCGATCTTCTGGCCGGGCTTGACCATATCCTTGAGGCGTGGTGATCCGATAGGATTGTTGAGAGATCTTACGACCTCTTCTTCGCCTGTGAGATCCAGCTCTACGTGGTTCGGCACGAGAGTAGCCATATAGTTTTCATCAGGGATATTTACATTGATCTTTTCCTTTGCATAGCCGAAAAGTACGTCCATCTTTAACCTCCGAGGGAATCTGCTATAATCTTAACGGCTTTGATTATATCACGTTCTTTTCGAAAAGGAGTTTAGTAATATGCACAGAATAATACTCGCGAGTCAGTCCCCGAGAAGGAAAGAATTACTGTCCCTGATCGTTGATGATTTTGAGGTCATCACCGCTGATGTTGACGAGAGGTCTATCGAAGAGGAAGTTTTGAAGAAACACGATGACATGATCGAGGCGGGAAAAGAGATGACCGTGCTTCTCGGAAAGACAAAGGCGGAGGCCGTTTTCGAGGGACTGGAAGATAAGGAAAACGTAATAGTGATTGGTGCGGACACATGCGTGGTCACGAAGGACGAGATCCTGGGAAAACCGAAGGACCGCGAGGACTGCGTAAGGATGCTCACGAAGCTTACGGGAACGCCTCACTATGTAATTACTGGAGTGAGTCTGGTGTCGAAGGAGAAGATCATCTGTTTCTATGACGAGAGCAGAGTCGTCTTTAACGATATGGACGAATATCAGAAACTGAAGATCGAAGAATATGCGGACACAAAAGAACCGTACGACAAAGCAGGTGCGTACGGTATCCAGGGCAAAGGTTCGCTGCTTATTAAGAAACTGGACGGGGATTTCTATAACGTTATGGGGCTTCCTGTGTCCAGACTTGCGAAGGAACTTTGGCAGTTTTGATGATGTCCTGAAGTTCCGAAGAAGGAACAGGCTTACTTAGGAATCCGCCCTGATAGAAATCGCAGCAGTAATCACGGAGCTTATGGAAGAGCTCTCTTGAGCCTACGCCGGTTGCACAAACGTAGACGTCGATCTCGTGCATCTGGTCGATGATGGATGCGGTAAGGACCGCCATCTGCTCGTCACCGAATCCCACATTTCTGGTAAAGTTGCTGTCCAGCTTGATGCCTCTGACAGGCAGGAGCGGGATATTGTTAAGTGATGAATAACCTCTTCCGAAATTATCGAGAGTCATATAGACGCCCAAAGAAGCGATGTAATTGATCGCCGGTCTTACCATGTCGAATGATGTTGTCAGACACTCCTCAGGGATGTCAACGATAAGGTTAGAAGGATTGATCTTATACTTGCCGATGAGGTCTGCCAGAAGACCCGGGATGTCACCGTTCTTAAGCTCGGATGATGAGATGTTTACAGTCATCTTAAGCTTCGGATCGGTCTCGTTGATCTTAGCGAGAGTCTCTATTGCACAGCGGAAACTGAAGTGTCCCAGATCGTAGATAGTACCTGTCTTCTCAGCTACCTGCATGAAGTCGATGGCACTGAGTGTTCCGAGTTCAGGATTCTTCCATCTGAGGAATGCTTCAAATCCCATGAGGGTTCCTTCGATGTTGTACTGCGGCTGATATACCACATATACTTCTTCGTTCTTGATCGCATTCGGGATAAGCTGTTCCATCTTGACGATCATATCCTTGGAAAGAGAAGTTCCGTGAACCTTGAAACGCGGATCATCGATCTCGCTATAGAGAGCCACGGAATCCTTATCTTCGGAAAGACGTGCACCGCTAACGAGGGCGTATTCTGCGCATCCGAGAAGGTCGCCTGAGAATCTCGCATCCTGAGGGAATGTGGAACATCCTGCGCATACGCGTACGGAGATCTTTTCTCCGCCGTATGAAAAACTTCTCTTGATAGTGGTGGTGAGAGCACTGACGTAACTCATGAGTGCGTCTCTTGATAGTGATCTCTTGGCAGCGATCACGAACTCACCTGCAGCAACACGTCCGAGAAGGTCATGAGGATGAGCTTCTTCACGGAGCTTATGAGCC
>CADCQX010000406.1 GCA_902803695.1 Oscillospiraceae bacterium | reverse complement strand
GGATTAAAGTCATTCTGCATCAACACATTCAACGCATTGGTACCGTAGAATTCACCGCGATACGGAGATATTATCTGTATTGCATCAGGATTGGATGTACCATCTTCTTTACGGATTGCTTGCTGCCACAGCTTATCCAGACCGCTGTAATCCTTCATCCTGGTCATAGCTTCCATATCCTGCGTCAGAACATCTCTCAGCACAGTTTCAAGGTCAGATTGCTCTTTCCAAAAATACACAGCCAGATCCTTGTCGATATCTCCGTTACCGTTTTCCAGTATTTTTGTAAACAGTTCTTCTTTTTTCTGTTTCAAAGAATCGGCGGAACCAGTGTCTTCCATGTCCGACTGCTTTTCCTGTATGAAAAGTTCAGCCAGATCCAAAATTCCGCAGCCATTACCTTCTACTCGGTTTACCAACTGACGGATATTCTCGCTAAGCACACCAACATTCTCGGGATACTCCTGATTAAGCCATTCGATAGTATCAGAGAAAACTTTTCCACGTCCGATTGGAGGAAGCTGATTCGGATCCCCTACCAGAATAAGCCTCTGAACACTATTCCAATTGATGCTCCGCAGCAAAGTAGCAAACAAATTCAGATCAATCATAGAACATTCATCTATAATGATCGTATTTACATCCTGTCCTTTGCTTCCACCCTTACGCTTAAGTGTAAAGTTCTTGTTCAGCCAACCATTACTCGCAAGATAAGAATGGATCGTTGACGAATTCTTTTCGGTCTGTGTCTTGATTCGCTCTGCTGCTTTTCCGGTCGGTGCCATCAGCAGAAAACCTGCCGCCTGTCCATGCACTCTTTCAATGTTTTCAACAATAGCTTTTATAACCGTAGTTTTTCCTGTTCCGGCGGCACCGGACAGAACACATATAGGTTTGGAAAATATCTGCATACAGATATCAGCCTGCTTATCAAGTATATCCTCATACTGATCAGCCGCAGTCTCATTAAGTTTTGATTCCGGATTTCTAAGTTTGCTCTTAAACTTTTCCTTTGTAATCGCTAACTTCAATGAAATATCCGGTCTTTCGGCAAGCATGGTGAATATAGACTCGACCTGCCGCTCATCCTCATATACCCACTTCAGATACAGATAAAGATCCTTCTTATCATCCTCACGTAAATACAGCGCTTTATCATAAATCTCTCTATCAAGCTTGAAGTTCTTGATTTTGAACGTATACTGTTTCCATTCCGGCATGCGATCCAGTCTGTGATTCACCGAATTCAAAATGGTCTCTGCCTTACCGAAGGAATGAGCTGCTATACGGTTAAGCTCGTCAACGCAAAATGCTCTTAACCGTTCCGGATCGCCCACATCAAACAGATTCTCAATTCCATACTCTGGAGATACAATGATTCCGTTATCTATCTTGTAGAATGGGATAGAATCATCCGGATCCATGCCCTGATACTGCTCAAAAATAATATACGGATTCTTTACAATCTCTTTCAAAGAAGCTGTAATTGAAACATCTTCTCTGTCTTCGCTCAGGATATAACCCATTTGATCTGCGGAGATATCGAATCGTGGCAGGATATCGAAAAGCAGTTCCTGTTCCTCATCTTCACGAAGCAGGAACTCCCGGCGTACAGTACGTAGATTTGCCACCTTATGCCCGAATACTTCATCCTGATCGCCATCCATAAGCTTACGGACTTCATCCCGGAAGAGTTTCATATCCTGTTCATTGGTCAGTGCTATGTAGTGCTGTACCAATTCTTCCAGCCCCATATTGATCATTGCTGATGCAAATCCGGGATAAGGACCTCTGGCCTTCCACAGTTCGCTAAGAACACTGTTCAGCCATTTCTTCCGCTCTTCCCAATTTTCTGTATCGTCTCCAATCTCAATTAACACATCGACACTATTGATCAACTGATTGATGATTTCTATGGCATCGTCGTTAGACACTTCACGACTTCCATACTTAAACGGAGACCTGTGAAGTGGCTTAATAACGATACGATCCAGAATGGACTCATCTCCCATGTATTTCCAATATGGGATAGAGAGGCCTTCATCAGGATAATATGACGTGATGGGTTTCTGCCAAATAACACCACCGGCATAATCCTTTTTTATCTGTTCTGTTGTGTTCTCGTAGTAATGGAAATCATCTATCTTCTTGATGCGTGATGCACCCACAATGACATAGTTATCCTCTTCGTTCTCTGAAAACGGATTGCTGTATCCCGCATAATAAAATACAAGAGACTTTCCTTCTTCAAACTGCGAAAAATATGCCTCTGCATTACGCTGTCGCTTATTGTAATCATAAGTCTTACCCTTAACCGAAGAGAAGACATCATTCTTATACATAGCCTCATAGCACCATGTACAAGCAGTATACGGCGGCAGCGTCAGAATCGTTGCATCTGCATCCTCTTCTTCCCACCAGGAAGGTGGTTCAACCTTTACCTGAACAGTCTCTTTACCAAACGCATTTGCACTCAATGCACATGCCACCTTACAGGGATGCTGGCCACATGATTCACCAGCGTGAGCAGTTTCAAAATCCAAATCACGCTGTTCTGCAATCATCTCTCCAGGATATGAATGCTGTCCCACGCAATATACATTTTCACAAGGCTTCTTGCAGATATGACCATTCCAGCCATCACTGTGCCAAGCAAGC
>CADCQX010000405.1 GCA_902803695.1 Oscillospiraceae bacterium | reverse complement strand
TTAGTGAAGAAGGTGTCTTATTAAGAACGTCAGCGATTATCTCCAATATTTCAAAGCGGGCATCAGAAATGCCCGCTTCGTTTAATTCATTTTCATATTCATTGATAAGATCACCAATTGTCATCGTTATCATTCTCCGGAATAACTGCCTGCATTGCTGCGATAGCTACTTCACAGATCTTAGGATCAGGTTCTTTTGTTGTAAATCTCTGGAGCCAGAGTCCCGGTTTAACGAGGATCTTACAGATACCTCTGTCACAGTGACGGCCAACAAATCTCAGTATCTCATAAGAGATTCCACAGATAACCGGTATCAATACAAGACGAAGACCGATGTTGATGAGCATATTGTTGTCACCTACAAATACACCTGCGATCGTATAGATGAGTATCGATATCATAAGGACGATGAACATGAAAGCCGTTCCGCATCTCGGATGGAAACGTGACTGCTTCATGATGTTCTCAACCGTAAGCGGTTCTCTTGCCTCATAACATGCGATAGTCTTATGCTCTGCACCGTGATACTGCCAGACTCTCTTGATATCAGGCATCTTGGAAACGAGGATGAGGTACGTAAGGAAGATGATGATCCTCAATACACCCTCGATGATATTTCTTACGAGCTGTACCCAGAGAACATCCAGCATATTCTCGTCAAAGAGCTTACTTACTAGATCAACGATAAGTCTCGGGAACAAGATGAAAAGTCCGATGGAAAGTGCAAGTCCGAGAATCGCAGAGAGCGTAAGCATAACGCTTCTGTGTCTTCCGAGGAAGGAATCGAGTTTGCTCTCTTTCTTAGCATCACCCTCATCTTCCTTGCCCTGCTCCGAGATATCGGCAGACTTCATTGTTGCGTCTGTTCCGGTTACGAGCATCTTATAAAACTTGATGCATCCTCTTACGAACGGAACCTTCTCAAAGTAGGAAACTCTGTCGCTTTGCTTCATCTCTTCGATGTAGATGGAACCGTCAGCTTTTCTGACAGCGATAGCCGTGCGCTTAGGACCGCACATCATGATACCTTCGATCAGGGCCTGACCTCCGATCGTCGTTCTCTTCTTATCTTTGGAAGCTACTTTTGTATCCTTGTCGGTCTTTATCTCAACAACTTCAGGTGAGATCTCATTATTTTCCTGCTCAACAGTCTCAACCGCAGCTACGGCTTCTTCAGCCACCGGCTCGGCTTCCGCGATCTGCTCTACAGGCTGCTCGAGGACCTCTGATTCAGTTTTGTTTTCTGACATATATTTCTCCACTATATTATATTTATTATTATTTTCAGCCTATTATATCACTTTTTATGTTACTGTCAGATTTCGATAGCGGTAAAAATATGGTACTTCTCGAAAACATCAGAGTATATCAGCTATATCAAGGATCAGCCTCTCAGACTTCTCCCAGCCCAAGCACGGGTCGGTGATCGACTTGCCGTAGACTCCCTCTCCGATCTTCTGACAACCGTCAACCAGGTAACTCTCGATCATAAGACCCTTAACGAGTTTACGGATATCATTATTCCATTTTCTGCTGTGGAGTATATCCTTGGAGATCCTGATCTGCTCCTCAAACCTCTTACCCGAATTATTGTGGTTGGTATCAACAATGACTGTCGGATTCTTAAGGCTCGGATCCTTCTGATACTGCTCGAAAACATTCTCCAGATCCTCATAATGATAATTCGGATGCGACCTTCCGAACTTATCGAGATAACCTCTCAATATGCAATGCGCATACGGATTTCCTTCTGTCTGTACTTCCCATCCTCTGTAGATAAACTTCTGCGGGCTCTGTGCAGCCGTGATGGAATTCATCATTACGTTAAGATCACCTGCTGTCGGATTCTTCATTCCTGCAGGAATGCCGATACCGCTTGATACGAGCCTGTGCTCCTGATTCTCGACCGATCTCGCACCTACCGCAACATAGCTTAAAAGATCCGACAGATATCTGTGGTTCGAAGGATAAAGCATCTCCTCTGCACAGGTAAATCCTGTCTCTTTAATGACTCTCGTATGAAGATCCCTGATAGCGATTATTCCAGCCAGCAAATCCTCACCCTGCTCAGGATTAGGCTGGTGCAGCATTCCCTTATAACCCAGGCCCTTAGTCCTTGGCTTATTCGTATAGACACGCGGAATGATAAATATCTTATCCTTAACCTTCTCGCTTACTTTGGAAAGCTTTTCCATATAGTCCAGAACAGCATCTTCCCTGTCCGCAGAACAAGGTCCGATGATAAGGATAAACCGATCATCCTTCCCTTCGAAAATGTCCGCTATCTGCTTATCCCTGGACTCTTTTATCGCCTTTATGTGATCATCGATCGGAAACTCTTCCTTAAGTTCCTTCGGAACAGGAAGTTTCCTTATGAAATTCATATTCATATCCATAGAGAATATCTCCTTAAATCTTAGTTACCTTACGTTAACGCATTATACATTAGGAACTCCCTCTTATATAGCAGGTACATTCAATTTTTATGCACGATTTGTTATCATTTAGAAAAAAGGATGGTGTTTTATCGTGTTCGACAAACTTAAGGATAATCTCAAAAACAGCTACAGTCCCTATTCAAACTTCAAGGTAAGCGCCATCGTCGTGACAAAGGACGGCAGGGAATTCAAAGGCGTAAATATCGAGAACGCATCCTACGGCGCGACTGTCTGTGCCGAGCGCTGCGC
>CADCQX010000404.1 GCA_902803695.1 Oscillospiraceae bacterium | reverse complement strand
GGATTTCTTACTGGATTCCAGCCTAAAATCCAGTATTTGCTCCCTATCGGCAGGGAGAATTAACTGGTGTTTCATGGCAAAGCAGATCAACTTCAGTGTGAAACTGCCTTTTATGATCCCAATATGTTTTGAGACATCCTCATTCGATTATCAACAAGGAAGTATCCTGGCTTCGATGCATTTCTGCTCGAACTCGGGGCTTCGCGTGAAGCCGTAAACGACTTCCTCCCTGCTCGCCCCCTTGCTGAGGATCCCGACCCAGAAGTTAAGTCCGTCCGTGTCAGCCTCGCGGTCCATAAAGGTCAGATAAAGCCTGTTAACGAAGTCCTCGTCGCTGAAGTTATAACCCTTCATCTCGGGACTTAAGAAAAACTCGGCGCCGACCTTCTCACCCGTTATCTCGAAATTTGCAAGAAGCTTGGCCCAATACTCGCGGCCTTCAGGATCAAAATCTCTTCCGAAAGCAGTCGTGTACATTCTCTCGACAAACGCATAAGTCTTGTCGGTCGGAGTGATCGTCACCTTGCTCTTGATGTCGCAGCCGGAACGGATACCAAACACCGCACAGATGTCGCTCCACTCCTGGGAATTGATGAAGCATCCGGCAACAGTTTCTCTTGATGCATCGCCTGACTTAAGAAGGCCGATCCAGTAGTTGAAACCGTCGGTATCAGCCTCTCTGTCGAAAAAAGTGGCGTACATGATATTAAGGAAATCCTCGTCGGAAACATTCCTTCCTTTGAACTCGGTACTGAGTACAAAATCAAGTCCGACCTGCGCACCCGTTGCCTTGAAAGAAAAGAGCTGATCAAACCAGAAATCAGCACCGTCTTTCTCTGCTTCACGGCCGAGGACTTCCGTATAAAGTCTCTCGACAAAAGCCCTTATCTGTTCCTTCGGATCCTTATGATCATCCGGTGTGTTTACCGGCTTATCCGTCGGTTTTGAAGTTGGGTTTGACGTAGGTGTCGACGGAGCGGAAGTCGGCTTGGCTGTCGGAGAATTTGAAGGCTTACCGGTTGGCTTACCTGTCGGTTTGCCTGTTGGCTTTGAAGTAGGATCACCTGTAGGTGTACCCGTTGGATTATCTATACCCTGATCAGCCTTATAACCGTAGTTCGAGATATCGGTTGAAGTCTTGATCTCAACCTTCCTGTTAGCCTCATCAACGACAACCTTATCAAGACTTATCTGGACGTTGGTGCCCGGAAGTTTATTTGCCTTGTTACTCGCGTTATCAGTGATGTCATTCTTGTCGTAATAACTGTAACTGTTACGCGGATTTGCATCGCTTATAAAGATGTTGTTCTTGATCACATTATCAGTCGCAACCTTAACGACAAGACAGTGCTGTTCACCGCTGTTGATGACAGTGTTGTTCGTTATCGTATTGCCTTTTGCGATACCGTTTGATTCGGAACTTCCGCCGATAGCTAGACCGACATACTGATCGTTATAGATCAAGAGATTATTCTGAGCGATAACACCCTCTGCTGTCCATCCGTGATTCTCACTGGCGATCTCAAGACCAATGTCACAACCCGTAACATAATTGTCGTGGATATAGATGTCCTTACCACCGTCAACATAGATTCCGTCAGCGCCTGAATGAGGCTTTCCGTTGGAATCAAAATAACCCGGATTCTTAAATATAAGAGATGAGATATTCTTTACGTAGTTTCCGTAAACTTCACCGTTACGCACACGGTTATCCGCATAGGACGTATCACCGTATCCGCCTGCACAGTCGATACCGATATTATCGTTATCGTGGATGTAGTTATTGGACAAGGTAAAGTATTCGGTGTTGTTATTGAGTACAACACTCTCACTTCTTCCCGTTGTTAAGTTGTAGACTTCGCATCCGTCGATCGTGATGTTGGAAGTCTTATTATCCTTATCACCTTTGATGCTTATTCCGTGACCGTTGAAGTGATCCTTATCCGAGAAATTCGTGTAGTTATAGATACAACCCAGATCATGGATCTTACAGTTCAGGATATAAACATTATCCGATCCCGGTTTGATCCTGATGCCGCCGCAGCTCTCAGATGTGGAAGGCTCACGAAGATAAAGCCCGGAAAAATCAAGATTCTCAATAACGATATCGGAACCTTTTATCTCCAGAAGATCACCTTTCTTCATCTGCTCTGTTCCGCAGATCTTGGCATTGCCTTCACCCTTCAAAGTGATGCCTTTTTTCTTGTTGATCTTAAGCTGCTCGTTATAGCCGCCCGACTTCTCTTTTATGATGATCGTCGTGCCTTCTTTTGCTGCATCGATAGCAGACTGGATCGTCTGATATTTTTCAGACGGAACCGTAATAGTGTAAGTTGAATTTGCGGGCTTAACACCCTGATTTCCGTACGTTATACCGTCAAGAACAATTGCCTGTTCTATCGGTACCGGAACATCCGCATGAACTGTACCCCCATACACGCTCACCAGTGCTCCGATCGTAAGGATTGTAGCGACCATTTTCTTAAATCTTTGGTTAATCACATATACCTCCTTGGAATGAAATGACCTAAAAGGTATAGCACATGCTATAAAGACCGTCAAAATACCTAAATCATTTTTGATTCATTCCGTGTTTTTTCGCTATAAAAATCCCTCCTTGCTTTCTATCGCAAGGAGGGTAAATTCAGTTTAAGATATATGGTTTATTTTGGACGTACAAGATCACCACAAATAGTTGTATTCATGAATCTGGCATAAAAATTCTGAATTGCATCGCATGCTGTATCCATAATAAAATAGAAACTTGATCCGCCGGCTCTGTAACCGCCCTCTTTTATCTCAGCTAAATGACCCCTGCGACCACTCGGTAAATTAGGCACTCCACCTGCGAAACAATAAGGGAATTCATCTCCACCGTCCTTAAGTTTTTCCATAGCTCTTTTTGCATCTCCAAAAAACATCTGAATAGTTTTAATAAGTGCTTCTATCTCATCAAGCATAGAAACAAGCTCAGGACAGTTAGCACGATCTGCCGACATCTTAAGATCCAATATCTTCTGACAATCGTCGTAATAACCGTTATAAACAGAAATAACAGTGGAATCAATTTCGATTCCTGATTCTCTGAATACTCTGTCTGTCATATAGAACAGATTATACAGATCTTTATTTACAACATACTCTCCAACAGGAGTAAACTTTCCATATTGATGTAGCTTTGACTCTTCAACTATTTTGACGAAATCAGCGGTTCTGAGTTTCTTAAGTTCGTCTTTTTCACCGTAATCTTTACAATCGTGCTTACTTAAGTACTCATTTGAGTTTTTAGCATTTCGATCCAAATAGATTAAGTCTCCCTGAACAAACTCATTAACGTCGTTGACAAAACGGCTTAACTCCATGAGTTTATCCTTGGTGAGATTTGCCTTGCTGAAAAGTTCTCCCATATTAAGAAGTCTGCAAGCAGCTTTATAGGTAGTGAACATATTTTTTAACAGCGCCAATATCATATTAAAACCCGGTTGCAGCTGTTTGAAATTGCTCCAATAATTCCTGATCTTCACGTATTGAACTTTTCCCTCATCGTTAAGTCCCGCAAGAGTTGACGGCACTTTCGCGATAGTAGAAAAATCACTTCCAAAGGTTTCCTCATTTTTTCTCAAAAAATAACCAAGCCAACTTGTTTCATCAAGTGTACTATAGAAGTTACCTATGTTCTCTTCTAGGTCATCTACTCCGGAAGCTGAGTTCATTATTTCATTCAAATTCTGATTAAGCTTCAGGGCTGCTTTATCAATATTGCCAATTTCTGTTTCTATTTCACTTTGTTGTACATTTTCCCACCTTACAGAGTTGTTAATATCATTCAATAGTTTTTCAGCTTCTGCAAGCTCCTCTGGTGTCAATTTTGTATCAGAATCAGCCATTGTTAATTCTCCTTTGTATATATCTAGTTAGAATCTGACATCGTATTCACGAATGTACCATCTTCCGCCGTTAGTTCTCTGCAATGTTCTCTTGTTAGGACTTCCCAACTGCTTTCCGTGAATATCGTAAGCAACTGTTGTAACATACGCATATTCAACCTTATCTCCATAATGCGAAGCGATCTTCTCCTGATCCTCTTTCGACATAAAATAGTTGTTGAGATCATTAGTATCGTCATAGCCCTTGACTACAACAATCTCTGTCTTCTCCGGATCTACCTCTGCATAGACATATTCGCCATGGAAACGTTCCTGATGAAGATCCCAGTGATATCTCATATTTTCCTTTGCGAAATCACTTTCCTTCAAATCCGGATGGATGCAATCAAGATAAAGGTCATAGTTCTTCTCTTTGATAGCCTGCTGGAATATCTCTACAAGTCTTTCAGGTGTTACATCGTCAGGAACAGACTTAACCGTATACCAACCTTCCTTAATAGAAGCAACGTCATCCTCGCCATAAAAATATCCGCTCTTTTCGTGTTCGGCTGAATAAATACCCACTACATGTCCTGGCACATATAGAGCAACTGGTTCAACTACTGTTGCATATACCAGGCTTCCGACTTTTTCTTCACCTGCCTGAGGTATTTCCATAGCTATACTCGTGATTTCTCCAAGAACTGTCCATTTTGTGACTTCGGCCATAGTACTGTCAACCTGTCTTCTATAGCGCTTTATTGCTTCATAAGGTCCTAGCCATCTTCTTGAATCGATCTTTACGAAATACATACCTGTAGATCTTTGTCCAACATGAATAAATTCACCTGTCATACCCATAAATTGATTCAACGGATATTGAACATCATCCAGGACTACATATTTACCAACCATATCGTCCAGTTGCGTATTCATAACATCAGGTGCAGGATATACTTTTTCGAGCATCTTATCCTGATATTGAGCTACCAAATCATTCCAAGCTTGCTCACTCTTCTTACTGAACTCTGCAACAAATTGTTCTTCATTCTTAAGATATGCGATCATGTCATCGGTAATGTCCTTGAAGTTACCTGCTGAACCTGTGACGCATTTACTTGCTCTTTGAAATAGTTCTTTAACTCTCGGATCATTAGGAGCAAACTCATTGAGGATCTTGATCCTGGATAGAGCATCCTCTCTTGAACGGAAGATCGGAGTGCCTCCCTGTGCTCTTTTTACTTCGTTCTCAAATTCCTTGAGATACATCTCTGCCTGTTGGATTCTCATGGTCAGGTTGTTTTCATCAACCGTAAATGTACTGGCGTCTACCATGCCTGTTATATCTCCTTTCCGAAGAGTACTCTACCCGCCTGAAACTGCGTATATAAGGCTGTTTTTGGGATAAAGATTTATGCGATGCGATTCCTATTGTCAAAGAAATGACAAGTTCTAAAGAAATGATAACATCTTTGTTTTAAGAAAGGAACAGGAAAATATTGTCAGAAAATGTCCAACATGCTGTCCAGATAGATCTCTTCTCTGACCCTAAGCTGGAACTCTGGTTTGGTCATATAGTAAAGCAGAAATTCCAGTATGACTGCGCTTCCGAGACTTCTCCCTTCGATCTTGAAATTGCTGAAGCCTGACGGCATGAATTTTGTCCGGATATCATCTATACCGATAAATCCCGGATTATTCATCGCATCGGAAAAACGATAGCCTTTTGATGCATCAGGAGAAACGCAGATATGATTTTCCACATCTTCGCCGAGGCTTTTTCTGGAGACGTTTTCGTAGCAGTTCTTGCGGTCGAAACAATCAAACCAGCAGCATTCGTTACATAAAAATTCGACTTTATCTTTCTGAATTTGTGATAAGGAATTCAGTTTATCGAATTCTTTGTTGAGCCTGAAATCAGGAACGACAAAACGATAATCTTCGCGGTCCAGTTCTTTTTTGAATTCATTAAAATCCGTGATGACTTTTGTCGTTGATGAGACGAAATAAAAGTCAGGATAATTCTGCTTTATGTAATCAAGCAGTATGTCGGAATAGATAATGACTCCGTTTTGAACTGAGTCTTTTTTCTCGAAAAGAGAACACAGGAAATTGCACTTCTTGTCAGACAGATGTTCCTTAGTAATAAGCGAATTACTGAAGGTAAGCCTGGAGGAGATCTTGTATTCATTCATAAGTGCGGCGACGTTCTCGGGCGATTCATCACCGAAGCCGACACGGCCGCCGCCCCAGAGGCAGTCGGCAGGCGCGCCGTAGACGGAGCCGATCTCACACCAGTCGTAGAAATACTCCCGGTGCTCGGAAAACAGCGGCAGGAACAGGCGGTAGAGCTCGTAAAACTCAAAGAGTCCCGGCAGATGAAACGTCGCCTTCATCCGAGCGCGCCTTC
>CADCQX010000403.1 GCA_902803695.1 Oscillospiraceae bacterium | reverse complement strand
CTCCAATATCGTAAGTTATCATTGATAGCTTACATATGTTAGCCTATGCTAACCGACGTGTCAATACCAAAAAATCATATTTTTCTACTGACCAGAAAACCACCTTCGTCTGTTTCAATTATATAATTTTGTGCTAAAGGATTCCTGTTACCAACAACACGGTAATCACATCTTTCACTATTACCGCATGTCCCGCATCTTATAAGCGTACCATGAAGAATTTCTATGCAAAAATAATCACTGTTACACATCAACGGAAGCACATGTAAAAGATCATGCTTCTTTGCAAATTCAGCATTAGGACACTGAACAAACTCATATGATGCTATTTTATTCTTATTATCAAAAGGATGCCCTATATTAATGAAACTACAAGGATATTTTGCAATATCTCTTCGATCCTTGTTACCTGAACTCTCAAAGATCTTATTTATGAGCCACATATCAAAAGAGCGGTTCAAGTTCAATACTTTACCAAGTTTGATAAACGGTCCGAAAAACATATTATTTACCAGATCTGAAAGTTCATCTATCGGGGGTTGATCCAGAAGCGCCGGATAAAGCGAGAATACCAGAAGTCCGCCGTATATTGCCTGAGCATGTCCGCTTTTCCTGCCGCCATAATCAGGTAGTTCTTCCAGATATTCGTTATAGTTTTTGACTACATGATTCCAAATCTTATCGGCTTCACTGGTACCGTATCTTTCAATGAGCCATTTCTTTATATCTTTGCAATATGAAAGTTTTTCTACTGAGATATGTTCCCCGTTCATATTCTTTACCTTTCACGCAAATAAGTTAGCATTTACTAACAATCAAGTTTTATATCACACAGAAAAATGGTTGTCGATAATTACTCTACTCATCTTCTTGATCGCCATTCTTCCTTCAGGCAGGAAACTGCATAATGCCCAATCATGACACATAGGCTGCTCCTCTGCACATAGTCTTACGCCATCTTTTTCCATTATTCTGATCATATTTCTCACATGAGGATAGAAAAGTTCATGACTTCCGTAAAACAGCATTACAGGTGGAAAACCATCATAACTTATATACTCAGGGCTTATATCAGGTGAATCGAGAGGCACATTTCTGCACCAGTTCTCAGCTATAGTATCATTTGTCGCAACCGTAAACAGAGGATCCTTAGGCTCCATCTTTTTACGAATATCCCTGTTTTTTCCATTTTCCAAACCACACGCAGGTGAGATAACAATAAGACGTCCTGGTCTTATAGCAACTCGGTTTGTAATGCTCAAAATAAGATTGGCACCTGCAGAATCTCCAATAAAGGTAATATTCTCAGGAGCATATTCTTCCAGCATGAGGGAGTATAGTTTTTCCAGCCAATCAAGAGCAAAACGCACATTGTACTTAGGCGCCAAAGGATAATGAGCCATGATCACTTCTGCACCTGTCGCTATGGCTATCCTCTTCACAGTATCATAATGAAGCCTTATGGCTCTTGCCATACCTCCTCCACCCGGAAGAAACAAGACTGCACGTTTTTCAACCGTATGCTCCTTCAAAGATCTGATTCGATGGTATTTAAACCCTTCTAATTCAAGCTCATTGATGATAAGTCCTCGTTTCATGAAACCAGGCAATCTGATCTTGTCTTCCTCTTTAGGTAACAAATCAAATATATTGCCTTTAACACCTCCGCCTGGAAGTTTATTGATCATGAAACAACCTTTTTCGATTACTCTATATATTGTACTCATCTGACACTATCCTCATAATAATGTACAGATCCAGGCGATCAATGCAGATACGGGAAAGCAAAGGATTATATGAAATAGATGTGTCTTCCAGTTATAACCGAATAATGATCGGTTATAGATATCTCTAACTTCAGGATAATAGTGCGTAAAGAATCCAAATCCCTGATTACAAAGCAATACCCAATCAAAGAATCCAATGTCAAAAGCCTTAAGAGCAAGTCCCATGATCATGAATCGCACAAGCAACAGTACAAAAGAATAATCATTGCTGATGCCATGCCATGCACCAAGGAATATTGCTCCAACCATCAGAACGATCGATAGCACTTCCATTGCAT
>CADCQX010000402.1 GCA_902803695.1 Oscillospiraceae bacterium | reverse complement strand
GCGGATGACAGGACTTGAACCTGCACTTGGTTGCCCAAACTAGCACCTGAAGCTAGCGCGTCTGCCAATTCCGCCACATCCGCATTTGATTGGCTTTATGATTTTACATTACTGCTCAACAAAAAGCAAATAACTATATGATCGATCTGTGATAATTTGCTAATCAGATTTCCTGAGTTTCGTAAGATCTAAACATCAAGATCTCTCATAAGTTCCAGATATGAGTCATATGTACCTTCAAGCTGTATATCCAGACATCTGGTAGTAAAAAGAGACAGCATCTTAAGCGTGTTATCATCGACCTTGACCATAAACAGTTTTTTGATATCAGATTCAATGAAATGGTTTAATGCTTTTATTCCGGCAGAACTCATAAGCATCATATCTTCAAATGTCCTTCCTTTACCGTAGCAGTCAACGCAGTGTGCTTCACCTGTCGAATAGCTTAAATAAGCCGAAGAATCGAACTCTCCGGAACAGGAATTACAATGTGTATAGAGTATACAGTACCCGAGAAGATACAGAAATCTCCAGTTGAATGCAGAATAGATGAGTTTATGGTCTTCCGGATCCTTCGATAATGCATAGTAAGTATATACACATAATTCATACATTACTTTGGAATTCGTATCGTCAATGTAAGATCTAGAAAGCAGTTTGCCAATATGTGCAGCACATGTCATTGCTTCAAGAGAGTTCATTATCTCGGAATTGGAGTAAACTATCGAGAATTCCTTGAGATAGTAATAGTTTCCTGTCATCGATACAACGATATCGCATACCATGAACGGAATCGTCGCAGAAAGAAGCTTACTTCCCTGCTTACCTGAACCTTTGACACAGACATTGATAACACCAGCCTCAGAGGAAAGGAACGTAATGATCCTGTCTTTATCTTTGAACTCACCGGAACTTAAAATGACACCACGAAGTGAGATCGGTTCAGATGCCATCAGTCATCCTCCTCGACAAAATAACCGTACTGCTTAAGGTACAGATCGTCGTTCTTCCAATCCTCTCTGACTTTTACGAACAATTCAAGATACACCTTGCATCCCGTGAGTCTTTCAATATTGATCCTTGCCTTGGTACTGATCCTCTTGATCATCTGACCGTCTTTGCCAAGAAGTATTCCTTTATGGGATTTACGCTCACAGATAATGGATGCATGTATTACGACCATTTCCCTGTCGTATTCATCCTTGGCGTTGTCCTTGAACTTCTCCTTAAACTCATCAACAACGACAGTAGTTCCGTGAGGGATCTCCTGATTTGTATAATGTAGGATCTGTTCTCTAATAAGTTCGGAAGCGATCTCTCTTTCAGTCTGGTTAGTCATAACTTCAGAATCAAAAAGTCTCGGACCTTCAGGAAGTCTTTCCTCGATAGCTTTAAGGAGAACATCAATGTTATCACCTGTTCTCGCACTGATCGGAATAACTTCATCAAAATCGAAAAGTGCAGAATAATTGCTGATAGTAGGAAGAAGTGACTCCTTGGATATATCGTCGGACTTGTTGATCGCGAGGATAACCTTCTTCTTATTCTGCTTGCAAAGCTCCAAAAGTTTCTTCTCAACAGCAGCAGGCTCAGTAAATCTGCCGTCAGCCATGAGGAGAACGATGTCAGAATGCTTAGCGCTGTTAAATGAATTCTCGACCATGATCTTGGAAAGTTCAGACTTCGGATTATGCACACCGGGTGTATCAACGAAGATAAGCTGAGAATCTTTGCCATTATATATAGATCTTATATTTGTTCTTGTTGTCTGAGGCTTATGAGAAACAATAGCTAGCTTCATTCCCGTTATATAGTTGAGCAATGTGGACTTACCTACGTTCGGACGACCCAGGATCGATACATATCCAACATGCTTACATGGCGTACCTGCCTCAAAAGCGACATTTTCATTCTTCATCTCACCTTCATGAGAAACAAATTCGATCTCATCTTCGAAGGCTAATCCTATATCGAACATGAGTTTTTTCTGCCAGAAGATCATCTGTGATTCGTCTTCTGCTTCAATATGATCAAATCCCAAAAGATGGAGCATCGAATGAACGAAAAGGAATGCTGCTTCCCTCTCGATGCTGTGTCCGTATTCCAGTGCCTGCTTCTCGCAGACCTCCGGACATATAACGACGGAACCCAAGCAGATGACCTTTTCACCGTTCTGATCATACTCAAAATCTGATGGATCCAGTTCACCATTAAGTTTGCCGTTTTTCATGTCGAGCATCGGGAACGAAAGAACATCAGTGACCTTATTGACATTTCTGAATTCCGCATTCATCTTACGAATCTTCTCGGAACCTACCAATGTAAGATTAACGTACATCTTATCCTGATTTTTAGTAAGGATAAAAGGCATGATATCTTCTTCGACGATCTTTTCGCATGCTTTTTCGAAAAGGGGCATAAAACCGTTTATGGTCTCAGTCGAATATTTACGGTGTTAATTGCTAAGGATTATTTTCATTCAGGATATTTGATCCTTTCGTGGAATTGGCCTGAATAGATATTCAGGAAGGCTTTGATGATCTTCTCGAGGTCATCAAAAGACAATTGGGAATTAACAAGCTGATCTTCTTCGATCTTATGCTTGATGAGTTTTCTGATGATATTCTCGCACTGAGCTATATCAGTGGTCTTCGCAGACTTAAGAGCAGCCTCACAGGTATCGGCGAGCATTATGATCGCTGCTTCCTTCGTATTAGGGATCTCACCCTTATATCTGTAATCGTCAGGATTAGGCTCAGGAAGTCCCTTAAGCCTAGCTTCTTCGATCGCCTTCTTGAAGAAATATGAAGGATACGTATTACCGTGATGCTGATTGATAATATCGATGATAGCCTTAGGAAGATTATCCTTCTGAGCCATCTTAACACCGTCTTCAGTATGGGCAGTAATAATTGCACAACTCTCCATAGGAGTTAATACAGTATGAGGATTGTAGTCCTTCTGGTTTTCGGTAAAATATCCCGGATTATTAAGCTTACCGATATCATGGAAATAAGATCCTACACGGCAAAGCAGAGCATCAGCACCTATAGCATCAGCAGCTGCATCGGCAAGATTCGCGACCATCATGGAATGCTGGGATGTACCCGGAGCCTCGATAAAGAGTCTCTTCAAGAGCGGCTGGCTAGGCTGTGACAGATTGATGAGCTTAACAGGAGAAACAGCTCCCGAGATAAGTTCAAAGATAGGCGTAAGACCAATGGCAGCAACTATCGAGATAGACGAAGACAATGCTGACATCGTAAACGAATCGATATATCCGTTTCTGGTAGATCCGTTAAGGAAGTTCAATACAACAGAAACGAAAGACACGCTTAATGTCGGGAAGATTATAAGTGCAGCGGAGTTGTTATTTGCCTTGTTCCTTCCTGACAATGAAGCTGAAACCACAATACCTGCCAAAGATGTCATGAACATCTCAGAATCAAACGAGTAGATCGGCCACATATAAACAAGGATAAATACAGAAAGGATTATAGAATCCGTAACGCCAAGGAATGACGAACAGATCGTAGTAAAGAACAATATAGCAACAAGATGATAAGAGATATTCGAAGCATAAAGACCAACTACTACAGGGATAGCAAAGATAATGCTAAGTGCGAGGAAGATCCTGAAATCGACCTTGATCTTATCCTTACGAAGTCTCAGATAGAAAGCCATGATTACGGAAACCGTTGCAACATAGAGCATAACTCTGAACAGGAGCAGATAATCAAAAGAATCCTCTGAAAGGAGCTCCAAGTCACTTAAAATCTGATAATTATGCTCAGTGATCAGATCGCCTGCAGATATGATCTTAGTACCCTTCTGGATCTCAACCGGATTATCCATTACCTCATTATATGCATTTTGAGCAGCCTCATTGGTCGCTGCATCATCGAAAACAGCATTAGGCTGAAGGATACCGGACATTGTACGGTTAAGAAGATCACTATAAGAAGCAAATGTATTATCTTCTTCGAAAATGGATTTGAGCTGATTATTAAGCTGGATATTAAGGCTGTCACTATCAGCAATATCCATCATCAAGATCTCAGTAACGGAATTAGCTTTATCCTCAAGGTAGTTAAAAGCACTGAACGACATTGAAAGATATGTCTCGGCATCTTCCTGGGACATACTGTAATCCATCGTATCCCTGACATTATTGATAAGAGTATCGATAATAGGCTGAAGATCACTTACCTTCGTTCCATATTCATCCAGCGTCATCGCTCTGGACTGTCTTACAAGCTGGAAGAAACTCTTAATGTTGGTGATATTATCAGAAGATTCCGAACCTGACCTTACCATTATGGTCTTAACGGAATTCTTAGCCATAACAGCATCATACTTGGTCTGATAATTATCGATGACATTACGTGAAGCATAGATATCGGAGGTGGCTACAGAACCAATCGTGTAGTCATACTTTACAGGAATATATCCGAAAAACACAGAAACCGTCACAGTTACAAGAACTGCGATCGCTACGATTATACCTATAGCGCGCTTAAGCCTTCTGTGCATCAAGAATCCTCCGTCTTACTCTTCTCTCTGTCGGCATATGCACGAACGATCCTCTGAACAAGCGGATTACGAACGATATCTGCCTCTCCTAAACTAATTAATGATACACCATCTACGCCCTTAAGTACATCCATGGAGTCATAAAGGCCTGATACTACGCCCCTTGGAAGATCAATCTGAGTGAAGTCTCCGCATACGCATGCACGGCAGTTCATACCGATTCTGGTTAAGAACATCATCATCTGATCGACAGTGGTGTTTTGCGCCTCATCCAAAAGAACATAAGCATCATCTAGGTTCCTTCCTCGCATAAATGCAAGAGGAGAAACCTCGATAAGTCCCTTATCATAATACTTTTCGAAGTTTTCCTGACCAAGAAGAGCAATGAGCGCATCATATATAGGTCTCATGTAAGGGTTAACCTTTTCTGCAATATCACCCGGCAGGAATCCCAATTTCTCACCTGCTTCAACCGCAGGTCTGGTTAAGATGATCCTTGATACTTCCTTATTTCGAAAAGCCTTAACGGCCATGGCTACACCGAGGAAAGTCTTTCCCGATCCGGCAGGACCGCTACAGATAACAAGCTCGCTTCTCTTAAGCGCATCAATATAGAATCTCTGACCTAAGGTCTTAGCTTTCAAAGGTCTGCCGCTATATGTGGTAAAGAAAACTTCATCCTTCATCTGAAGGAACTCTTCGAGTTTGCCGCTGTTTTCGAGAAAGATAACATAATCAACCAGCATAGGATCGATCTCATTCTTATCAGACAATTCGAGAAGTCCGGCTATAGCCTCTTTGGCACGAAGCACCATAAGATTATTGTCACCGTTGATAACGACGGAATTGCCGTCAACCTCAACGGACACGTTATACTCACTCTTAACTTTATTGAATAAAGTTCCTACGCTTACTATGTCGGAACGACAATCATCGATTCTTTCTACCATTGTTACCTCATTTACCTGGATCTATAGGTGTTAGTCTGCTCAAAACTTCTTTGTAATACTCCGGAAGGTCTACTTCAAACTCCAGTCTCTCTCCTGTTCTCGGATGGATGAAAGATATGGACTTACTGTGAAGCGCCTGTCCTTCAAGACCATAGGTCGGTCTTCTGCCGCTATATATCGGATCGCCAACGGGAGGATGACCGATGTATGACATGTGAGCCCTGATCTGATGGGTCCTTCCTGTCTCGAGAAGAAGCGAGAGATCAGTAGCTTCCTTATATCTTTGAACTACTGTAAAGTGGGTTACGGATTCTTTACCCTCTT
>CADCQX010000401.1 GCA_902803695.1 Oscillospiraceae bacterium | reverse complement strand
CGGAGTAGGTGTAGGCTCATCTGTCGGCTCCGTCTCTGTTGGCTCAGTCTCAGATGGTTCTGTCTCTGAAGGCTTCGTTTCCTTAGGCTTCTTTGTCTCCTCCGGCTCATCATCATCATCGTCATCGTCATCATCACGATCACGGTCTGAACGGGATTCCTTGAGAAAATCGAATCTGTCCATGAAGTCACCGGAGCATGCAGCCATTGAAGTCATCATAGCCATGATGATCATCAAAGATGCAAACTTGATCACTGTCTTTTTCATAAAAAATCTCCTTATCCAAAATAGTGTCTGATTAAAATATGTATCTATATATTCATCACACGATTTTATATTAAACCACAAAATCTTGAAGAAAAGGTGAAAAAATCAATATCAATTTGTATCAGTTTACGTTCTGGATTCAATAATATCCTGTTCAACCTGCTTGTGATCGATCTGTCCGAGGCCGCTTTTCGGGAAGGAAGCCCTGTACTGTACCTCCGATGGTCTCATGTATTCAGGAAGCATCAGAGAACATTCGAGATTTATCTTCTCTTTAAGTTCGGAAAGCTTATCATTATCGAAAAGGAATCTGTCCACAGGAACCACAACTGCCACTATATGAACCGTTTCAGATTCATCCAGGTAATAGACAACGCATACTTCTTCCACCCCGTACACATCCTTGATGGCATCCTCAACAGCCCTCATCGAGACAGTCCTTCCTCCGATCTTGACGCACCTTTTCTCGGTGTAATCAAAGTAGAAAAATCCGTCTTCATCCATATGGCCTATATCACCGGTATGCACCCAGTATCTGCCGTCCCTGTGTTTTCGAAGAACCCTGTCAGTAGCTTCTTTATCTTCCAAAACAGAATTAAGAGAAGTCGGTGAATAGACGCAGATCTCACCTTTCTGACCAATCGGCATCTCCATAAGACTCTTGGAATCGACTATCTTCATGATGACCCCCGGAAGAGGGATACCGAGGGAATTATTGCGCGATTCAGCCAATGGGTTAAGTGAACAGACGGAAAGACATTCCGTGAGACCATATCCCACCTGAACTCTGGTCCTGCTGCCGTGCTTAGCAAGAAAATCATCAAATCTTTTCTTCTGCAACGTCGGGAAAGCCGCTCCCACGGATATTACACGACGGACATAGGCGAATGATTTTCTCGCGTATCTGCCATTCGATTTAACAAAATCCATAAACGAAAGCAGCATCTCAGGATATCCGATGATAATGTTCGGAAACTTCTCGAAAATGGTATAAGAAAAAACCCCCGGGGAGTCAAAAGGCATCAGGATAACTTCAATGCCTGAACAGAGCATACCATGCATGGCAATGGAAAGCGCGGAACTGTAACTGTTCTGAATACCGGTGATCGATCTCAGATGTGTCTTCGGCATATCGGCATATCCCAGTCCGAGCTTCACTATCGATACTGCAGACGTGATAGAACCGTTCGTATATGCTTCTGTTTTATGTTCACCTGATGCACTTCCTACATTAAGGTAGAACGCAATATCCGATGACAGATTTTTCTCCGTTACTTCCTTCTTTTCCACTTCCCTGTCAAAGAACTCTTTCCAGGTCAGTATCTTGATGCTCTTCAGCTTCTGATACTTTGGCGAGCGGAATCTTCCCTCACGTCTCGCCAAAAACCAGGTCTTAAACAGCGGGTAATGTTTCATCATATCCTTTAAACTGCATATGACCGCCAGGGATATATTCGTATCCATCGTGATCTCATCGAGCACATAAGCCAATTCTTCAGTGGTTATAATGCATTTGCTCTTCTCTTCGATAGCCATCAGTTTCAACAGCTGTTTCGGAACTATATCGCTGGACAAAGAACAGATGATACCGAGTTTATTTGCCGCATACAGGAAAAAGATGAAAGCCGGGATATTCGGAAGTGCAAGAAGTATGGAATCACCCTTCTTAAGTCCCTCATGAGCCAGACAATCTGCAGTCTTATCTATGATATCGATCAATTCGGAATATGTTATACGGTATGTGTAATAACTTAGAGCACAGGCATCAGGATAGAGTACAGCCGTTTTTTTCAGCTGATCATAAGCGGAACCGTCAAACTTTACCAGACGTTCCTCAAGTCCTTCACTGTAAAATTTCAACCAGGATTTATCCATAAAACACCCGTCAAATCAATTTTACTCAGTATACCCCATCTGAACGATTAATCGCTATACTCTGATGTTATAATATTCGAAAAAAGGCATTTATCATGGCGAAGAAAAACATATCATTTTTTTGCAGTGATTGCGGCTTCGAGACAACAGGCTGGTCTGGAAAATGTCCGTCCTGCGGCGCTTGGAACACAATGACTGAATCGACTAAAGTCACAGGGTCAGGAAAGTCTTCAGGTAAGACCATTCCCGTTCATTCGGCAAACCAGTTTTCATGGACAAATACATCATCAACTGTCAAACTTTCAGAGGCAGAGAAGGAAACTCATGTCAGGAGTTCTTCAGGGATCGCTTCTATCGACGGGATCCTGGGAGGAGGTATCACGCTTGGAGGAGTTACTCTCATAGGCGGTGAACCTGGCATCGGTAAATCAACCCTGCTCTTACAGATCGCAGGTCATTTCCCGAAGGATAACGGAGATGTTTTCTATATTTCAGGTGAAGAATCAGCAGATCAGATCGCACTTCGCGCAGAAAGACTCGGGATAAACAAGGAAGGGATCACGGTATGTTCCCTCACATGTTTTGAACGCATCGCGGAAGAACTCGAAAAGATCCGTCCATCCCTTTGCATCATTGATTCGGTACAGACTCTTTATTCCGAGAACATCACAGGAACTCCGGGAAGCGTATCCCAGGCAAGGGAAGTTACCGCAGGTCTCGTCCGTATCGCCAAGACAAACAACATACCTATCTTTCTTGTGGGACATATCACGAAAGACGGCACGATCGCAGGCCCGAAGACCTTGGAACACATGGTCGATACTGTCTTGTATTTCGAGGGAGAAGACCTTGGTACCTATAGGATACTCAGATCAATAAAGAACCGTTTCGGAAAGAGCGGTGAATTGGCATTTTTCGAGATGACGGGAAAAGGACTTCATCCTGTGGATGATCTTCAGTCAGTACTGATCTCAGGGCACCCGATGGATGTTCCGGGATCATCGATCTCTGCTGCGATCGAAGGAACCAAAGCGATAGCGATCGAGATCCAGGCGCTCATGACTCCGAGCGGATATACCAACGCCCAGAGAATGTGCACCGGAATCGAGAAGAACAGGATAAACATGCTCCTTGCCGTTGCCGATAAATTCCTCAAGCTCAACACTCCTTCATTTGATGCTTTCATCAACGTAGTAGGAGGCCTTAAAGTATCCGACCCTGCATTAGATCTGGCGGTTCTTGCTGCCATCGTATCTTCCGTAAGGAATATCCCCCTCCGGAAAAACACGATGGTATTCGGTGAAGTGGGACTTACCGGAGAACTT
>CADCQX010000400.1 GCA_902803695.1 Oscillospiraceae bacterium | reverse complement strand
CCGGTCTTAACGATGACAATGAATTCGTCTCCGCCGTATCTGGCAGCGAACGGTCTTAATGAATCATCCATGCATGCTCTCTTGATAGCCTGAGCCGCCAGTTTAATTGCTTCATCGCCTTCAACATGTCCGAATTTATCATTGATATGTTTGAAGTTATTGAGATCGAGCATAAGGATGTAGTATTCCTGCTTATCAGATGCTTCAGATGATACGTATCTCTTAAGTTGAGCTCTGTTATTAAGACCTGTAAGCGGATCCATGGAAACTAACGTGTCCATGGAGATCAGATAGATATAGAACATGGTGATCGTACAACCGAAGCAGAAGATAGGGATCCTGAGCCAGATCATCTGGCAAACACCGAGTATCGCAACCATCAAAGGATAAGCTGCATAGATGAGATACTGATATCTGTATGCATAGTTGCCTTTCAGAAAAGCCTTGTAAGTGGATCTGATAGACGCACAGATAACATAGGATACAGGTACAGCCAGGAATATGAAGTTATAGAAGCCTGTTGAACTGCCGTCTGGATTCATAACGAGTTCATGGTTAAAAAGGAACATTCCTATCATAAAGAATGTCGATACAAAAACAGGAACTATTACCCAATATCTTCTGTTGGACTGATTGATGTAATGAGCGCCCTGATCGATCTCAATGTAGATGAACCAGAAACACGCCAGAGCACCGATGATAAGATGATTGAGTATATTGAGCAGAGCAATGATAAACGGAGAAGCAACGATGATCTCAGATACAAAGACTGCCCACAGGATGTCACTGATGAAATAAAAAATATGGCAAACTATTACCACGTCGAAGACACGGCGCTTTTCCTGTCTGTCTACGCCCTTCAGGCTCCTTATCAGGAGAAGAAGGAAGAATACGAGACATACCATATTCGATTCGATATAAAATAATGACATACTGTAATCCATAAGGGGATTGTATCATAACATCTCTATTTTTATTTACTATTTTTATATAATGACAAAATTATTATAATAATTATGTTTATCGGTAAATTTGGAGGATAAAAATGAAAAACAAAGTATACTTAGCGGCTAGCATTCTACTGCTTTCGGGAGTGATCTCCGGCTGCTTTTCTTATGAAAGTATAAGAGTTGAGAACTCTTCTGAGGAAACGAGCGCCAGCGTTACTTCGGAAAGTGAGATAACGGTTACTGATACAACCGTTGTTGTCACATCCGAGACAACAGCGGCATATGGATTTGAATCCGGCATCAGTTTAATGGAAGCGCATCGCGTGGGTTCGGACGGATCAGATGTTCTATTGTTCAGTGAAGAATATGATGAGAATGGAAATGTTGTAAAACATGTTGACTATAAGGACGGAAAGGCGGATTCCACAACTCTGTATGCTTATGACGATGAAGGAAAGCTCTTCAAAAGTCAGACAGAGGTAAACAGGTTCTTCTATGGAAAAGCAGATTATTCGTATCAGTATGACGAATCAGGGAATCTGCTTAAGGAAGAATTTACGGCTCATTATGATTGTTCCGATACGACACAGCCGTCTTACGATTCGGAAGGATACACGGAGTATGAATATGAGAATGGTGTTCTGGTGAAGGTTTTCGAGAGTCAGACTGATTATGAGACTGATGTTTATACCATGACTTCTCATGAGGAGTATGAATATGATGAGAAAGGTCAGTTGATCAAAACGACGGTATATTCGAGCGGAACAAATACAGCAGAGATCTTGTTGTGCGAGATCGTTTTCGAATATGATGAAGAGGGAAGACAGGTCAAAAAGACCAAAACAGTTGTGGGCGAGCCTGGCTTTGAAGAAACATATGAGTATGATGAGAAGGGAAATCTCGTAAAGACAGTATCTGAGAATGAAACTATCATAAGCGCCTATGATGAGGATGGCAAGAAGATCAAAGAAGCTTATGTGTCAAACGGTGAGTCTTATACCGTTGAATACAGATGGGAGTAATGATGGAAGAGAAAAGGAAGCAGCGCTTATCCGTTATCATTTTGTGGCTGATCATATATCCTCTGCTTGTCGCAGGTACGATCTATATCTTCTATACTGAAGGCGTCAAAGCATCGACCGTCGGCATGGCTATATTTGATGTTGCCATGATCTTCGTGACGGTTTTCCTTATCCGTGACTATAGAGAAAAATATGCTAAGCCGGCAAAGCTCGGAGAAGAATATATTACAGATAAGGATCTTAAGAGGAACTCTGTATACGGCAGAAAAGAAGGCGATATGTATGAGGTCCTGAAAAGCTACAAGAGAAAGAATACGCTGAAGAATATAGGTGCATCGGTCATCATCGCTGTTATCTGCTTTGTATTAGCCCTTATAAGCCCCAGGTACTACGCCGGCATTGATATTCCGGTATGGGCATCTTTGCTCATAGCCGTAGTTATCCTGGCAATTAGTTTTGCAATAGGCGGAAGGAAGGATTTCGGTTTTACGAGTGTGGATGAAGTCAAAGCCGAGATCCGGAGCAAAGGCTACGAAGAGATGCTCGTAAATAATGACTTTATGATGGGTTCTTATCATGCCATCGGCAGGGGCGTTCTCGTCATCGGTCAAAACTATTTCGTGGTCTACTGCAAGGACTTTTGTTACGTTGGAAGGATATCTGCTATAAAGAGCGTTGAGTATCTCCGTTCGAGAAAGACTCCTAAGGGACAGACGGTCTCCGGAAGTTTTATAAGGATCAATGAGGACCGTGTCATTACTCTGACAAGTAATCCGTCGTCTTCCGAATACATTTTGTATGAGTTCAGAAAGCTCGGTCTGGATGTTTCATTTGAGTGATCTTTTAGTCTTCTTTTTCGAAAAGAAAAGCCCGATATTGACATACAGGACACTCTTGAAATGATATCATCTAAATATCATTATCGAGGAGGTCCTTTTCTATGGAAGTAAAGCTTTATAAATGCAAACATTGCGGCAATATCATCATCAAGATGATCGACAAAAAAGTACCTGTTATGTGCTGTGGCGAGAAGATGGAAGAACTTATTCCGGGTTCGGTAGATGCTTCCCAGGAAAAGCACGTCCCTGTAATTTCTTCTGAGAACGGATACACATATGTAACTGTCGGATCAGTAGAACATCCGATGACTGAAGAACACTACATCTCACACGTTATCCTTGAGACTACCGCAGGTGTCTTTATCGCCGAGCTTCATCCGGGCGATGATCCTAAAGCCGTTTTTGCAATGATACCGGGTGTTGAAGTTATCGCTGCTTACGCATATTGTAATCTTCATGGTTTCTGGAAAAGCGTATGAGATTAGGCGGTACGATAGTAGGGGAGTTTAATACTCCGGAAGATTTTGAGAGACTTCTTGTAAAGTCCGGATTTCGTGCGATAACGGCACCGTTCATGTATCTGGACAGCAAAGAGAGAATAGATTCATTGGTAAAGATCTGCGAGAAGCACGATGTCATCATTAGTGAGATCGGTGTATGGCGTAACACTTTGCTTCCTGAGAATCTGGAATATGCAAAGGGTCAGTTGAGTTTAGCTGACGAACTGGGTATCGAGTGCTGTGTGAATATCGCAGGGACGCTCAGTTCATTGGCCTGGGATGCGGCTGATGTAAGTAACTATACCAAAGAAACATACGATATGATCGTGGACTCTGTAAGATCGATCATTGATGATGTTAACCCGACCCGCGCATTCTATTGTCTTGAGCCCATGCCATGGATGCTCCCGGACGGACCTGAT
>CADCQX010000399.1 GCA_902803695.1 Oscillospiraceae bacterium | reverse complement strand
GATCGGGATCTGTGGGTTCTCCAGAACAGCTGCCTCAACGAGCTTTACGAGGTATGTGTGGTTAGCGTAAGCTCTAGCACCCTTGGATACCTGAAGGATAACAGGGCTGTTAAGCTCGCCTGCTGCCTCTGTGATACCCTGAACGATTTCCATGTTGTTTACGTTAAATGCACCGATAGCATAACCGCCGTCGTATGCCTTCTTAAACATTTCAGTTGTTGTTACTAATGGCATATTAAATAACTCCTTAATGTGATTATTTCTAATTCGCCAAAGCGCATAATTAGTTACATTAAAACTATACGTTTCTCCCCCTTTTAAGTCAACAAATTATTAGGCGTTTGTTGAGGGATTTTTGAGTTTTTGACATCAATTCCTCCACTACTTTTGCAATTCGATATTCATATGAAAATCATGCCAAAATCGACAGGACCGCATAAAAAAACTGCCCTCCGGTCTGATACCGAAAGGCAGCTCATTTAGTAACAAATCAATTACTCGCCTTTGATCTCGTCGATCTTCTCTTCAACTGCTTCCTTAACATCTGCAGCCTTCTCCTCGACGGCCTCTTTGACTTCTTCAGCTTTCTCTTCGACAGCTTCCTTGACGTCTTCGACCTTCTCTTCTACAGCTTCGGAAGCTTCCTCTGCCTTCTCGGAAACTTCTTCCGCTACGGCATTCTTATCTTCCTTGGTCTCCTTCATGACGCTGTCAACGATGTTCTCGACATCTTCGTCGCTTCCGATCTCTTCCTTCTTGAGCTTCTTATTTGAATACTCAGGCTTGATAGCATTCTCGAGATTTCTGGCGCCGTATGCATCAGCAATAGCGAAAGTCTCTTCTCTGAGCTTGAAGAAATCCTCGCGGGAAGCAAGATCCTTGGTTGTTGTCTGATAGCAAGCATCATCCAATACATTATCAAGTACCAGATAGTAAACCTTCTCGTTTCCGCCGATAGCAGAATTCTCAAGAAGCTCCTCTGCCTTATCAGGCTCACCCTCACGAGCATCAAATGTCTCAAAAGGAATAGTAATGAGGCTATATCTGTATCTGAGAACTATCTTCTTCTCATTGTAATCAACAGCGATTCTGTACTTGGCGATAAGGAATGTGTGTACAAATACCAAAACAGAGATTATAAAGCACAGGATTGAGATACATGCAAATATAATATTTCTGTAGCTACCGATAAAGAAGAATGTAGCCAATACCAGGAAGATAACGATAAGAGGGATGGTAATGATCCTTCTGGTCTTTATCTGTTTGCTGTTAGCAGCATAACAATGGACGCCTTCCTTGGGCAGTTTTGCGACTTTCTCTTCATCAATTGTATTAGTTTCCATAATTACCTCCCACAATGCTAATCCGTTTCACAAAAGGATTTTAACACACATCGTCAAAAAATATCATTAAATTTTAAATTATTGCTCTTTGCTGAGCATTGCAATACGCTCTTCAACGCCCTTGTACATTTCGATATACTTAGCCTGCTTTTCCTTCTCGGCATTGATAACCTTCTCAGGAGCCTTGCTTACGAAAGCCTCATTGGAAAGCTTACCGTTAACACGGTCGATCTCCTTCTGGAGATTATCCTTCTCCTTGGAAAGACGCTCGAGCTCCTTATCGATATCGATAAGATCACCGAGAGGAATATAAACTTCGCCGCCTGCGAATACACAAGCAACTGCTGTTGCAGGGATTCCGGACTTATCACTCTGAGTCTCAAGGCTGCTTACGGAAGCCAGACGCTCGAGGAATGCCTTACCGTTTTCGAACATATCCGCAATGGAAGCATTCTCTGTAACAACGATGATGTGGGCCTTTCTAGAAGGAGCAACACCCATCTCGGATCTGATGTTTCTTATAGAGCGGATAGCATCCATAAGAGTATTCATCATCTTCTCTTCAGCATCAAACTTATAATCCTCTAAAACAGTCGGCCAATCAGAGATCATGATGGAATCTGACTTACCGTCGATAACAAGATTTCTGTAGACTTCCTCAGTAATGAACGGCATGAACGGATGCAGGAGCTGCATGCTGATACCGAGCACCTTGTTAAGGAGGTACTGAGCCTCAAGTCTTGTAGGACATTCCTTATCGAAAAGACGGCTCTTCGCGATCTCGATATACCAGTCGCAGTAGTTCTCCCAGATGAAGTCTACGATCTTGGACAAAGCTACGCCGTAATCGTAGTTCTCGATATTTGAAGAAGCCTCTGCGATGAGGTTGTTGAGCTTATTGAGGATCCACTTATCTTCCAAAGTGAACTTGGATTCGTCAACACCACTGAATTCGAGGTCGTCTTCACAGTTCATGAGAACGAACTTCATAGCATTCCAGATCTTATTGGAGAAATTACGGCCCATGTCGATCTTATCCTGCTGGAATCTCTGGTCATTACCAGGAGCATTACCTGTAACAAGAGCAAATCTCAGTGAGTCAGCACCGGACTGGGCGATGATCTCCAACGGATCGATACCGTTACCGAGAGACTTACTCATCTTACGGCCCTGGGAGTCACGAACGAGACCGTGGATCAATACAGTATCAAACGGAGCCTTACCCATATGTGCACAACCTGCAACCATCATACGGGATACCCAGAATGTAATGATGTCATAACCTGTAACGAGCGTATTTGTCGGATAGAAATACTTAAGTTCTTCAGTATCCTTAGGCCAGCCGAGTGTGGAAAAAGGTCACAGAGCTGAAGAGAACCATGTATCGAGTGTATCAGGATCCTGACGCATCGGCTTACCGCACTTAGGACAAACAGGTGCTGTATCCTTTGTAACTACCAACTCACCGCAATCATCGCAGTAGAACGCAGGGATCTGATGTCCCCACCAGAGCTGACGTGAGATACACCAGTCACGGATATCCTCCATCCAGTTGAAGTAGTTCTTATCAAATCTCTCAGGAACGAACTTAGTCTCGCCTGTCTTAACTGCTTCGATAGCCGGCTTTGCGAGTTCTTCCATCTTAACGAACCACTGGAGTGAAACCCTTGGCTCGATAGTTGTTCCGCAACGGTAACATGTACCAACGTTGTGGTTATGAGGCTCAACCTTGATGAG
>CADCQX010000398.1 GCA_902803695.1 Oscillospiraceae bacterium | reverse complement strand
ATGATCATATCTTCCTATATGTGCAACGAGTTGGATCCGGAGAATATAAGATCATCGATCCTTAAGCTTTGGGACAAGACAGATAAGCTTTTGGTGATCGTCGAGACTGGCACTCCGAGAGGGTTTTCGGTTATAAAGACGATCAGGGATTTCCTCATTGAACAGGGAGGATTTCTTGTTGCTCCGTGTACACATGACAGCCCGTGCAGATTGGCTTCTGATGACTGGTGTCATTTTACCTGCAGGGTTCAAAGGAGCAAACTTCATAAGATCATCAAAGACGGTGATGCGCCATACGAGGATGAGAAATATTCATATATCGCTTTTTCGCGCGAACCATGTAAACGCGCCGATATGCGAGTCCTAAGACATCCGTATATTACCAAGGGTCAGGTGGACGTAACGCTTTGTACGGAAACAGAGAATACTAATACCACGTTTAGAAAACGTGACGGAGATCTCTATAAGAAAGCAAAGAAATCCAAGCAGGGTGACAGCTTATAAACTCTCGATAAGTTTATCTATGCACTTCATCTCATTGCGCCATTGTTCAAGGAAGAACGGCGCATTTTTTGTTGACAGTGATTCCGGATTATGGATCCTATAGGTATAGACTGTGGGATCCGCAAAACAGACTTTATCGATGTGACAGAAATAATCGTAGTTGAAATACATATCTTCTGCGTAAGTGCAGTTCTCTCTGAATCTTATGTCATATTTGCGGATGATATCGGTTCTGTAAAGTCTTCCGGTTGCACCTCGCATACTTCTTCTATATGTTCTGTAGTGACTTTTGAGTTCCTTGACGGTTCCTCTGAACGGCTCCCATCCGTCAGTCCTGCTGAACTCTTTGATCTGGTTCCAACGGATCTTTCTGCCTACGCAGATATCCGCATCCCCGATCTCGGCCAGCAGGGAGTCAAGCATATTCGGCATCACAATATCATCTGCATCAACAAAGCAGATGTATTTTCCCTTTGCCTGTGCGATACCGATATTTCTGGTATCTGAAGCACCCGTATTTTTTTTCGAAAACAGTTTAACCCTCGGATCGGTCTGGGAGTATTTTCTCAGTATCTCCAGACTGTTATCGGTCGATCCGTCATCTATGGTTATAACCTCGAAAAAGTCCCCTTCCATCTTCAAGACACTGGTCATGCATTCATCTAAATATTCTTCCGCATTGTATACAGGAATAATGATAGATACCTTAAGCATAAGCAACTCCGAGATTTTTATCGCTATTTATTATAGCTCAAATAATGGTATACTGTTAGTCGAATTTATTTAATATTTTTCAACAGAAGACGAGGGATATAACATGGGTTTACTTAGAAGGTTATTTCGTAGAGAGAAAAAACCACCGCTATTAGAGAGATTAGTCTTTGCAGCAGCAGGCGGAGCAGTCAGTTCCATCATGAACAGTGATGCAGTAAAGAACATGAACAGTGCACCGATCCCGGCAGTTCAGACCAAACCGCTCAGTAAGATCGAAGACTACGATCGTGAGAAGAAAGAGCGTGAAGAGAGAATGGCAGAAGAAAAGCGTGCCGCTCAGGTCATGTCACTTCTCGCAGAGATCGCTCTTTGCTACTATATCGCTGGTGTAGATGGTATGGTGAGCCAGGATGAATATAGGGAACTTCAGTCCATTAAGGATACGTTCAACAGGATTCCTAATGTAAAGCCTGAAGAGCGTGCTATCCTCGGACGTGTTACTGATCCGCACATCTCATTTGTTCAGGTATGTGAATACCTTGATAAACTCGACAGATCCACTTTGATCTCTTATGCGGTCGAGATGGAGAAGGTCGCTGAATCAGATAATGATATCTCTCCGAGAGAGAAGGATGCTATCCAGCTTTACAAAGACTATGTAACCACCAAAACAGGTTATGTATTCTCCAAGGTTAAGAGCAACGAAGATGTTAAGGAAGTCGAGCTTGTCTGTCCACGTTGTTCAGGCGAACTGGATCTTGATATGAACTGTTTGAGAGCTACCTGCAGATTCTGCGGATATACCAAGATACTCGATGCCAACAGAATTGATGAGGCGATGGATATCGCAGCTGCAACAGAGAGGATCAAGCAGCTCGTCGAAGAAGACAAACAATCTAACTGATCGGAAGGTTTTTGAAATGAGGATTAATATCTGGGACAAAGATGAATATTCATATCGTGCTTCATACGGTTTTGAACCGAATATCAGAACCTATATCCATGACGATGATAAAAAGCATGATTGTATGCTTGTTATTCCGGGTGGCGGTTATTGTGTCGTAACTCCTCACGAAGGCGAGCTCGTTGCTAAGAAGTTTTTTGATCTCGGATACAATACTTTTGTTTTGACTTATACAACGGATATCACTATGTCCGTTCCTCTTAAAAAACAGCCATTACTTGATGCTGCGAGAGCGTTCAGAGTCATCAGAGATAAGTATGCTTCTGACTGTAAACTCGTTGTTGCAGGTTTTTCTGCCGGCGGTCATGTAGTCGGTTCATTGATCACTCATTATTCTGAGATTAATGACAGCAAATATCCGGATATATCATGCAGACCTGATGCGGCGATATTCGGTTATCCTGTTATCACGACAGGCGAATATACTCATCACTGGTCAGTAGTTGCTCTTCTCGGTAATGATGCAACTGAGGATGAATTGGAGTACTTCTCCGTTGAGAAGAATATAACTTCTGAAACTCCTCCTTGCTTTATCTGGCAGACAGCAACGGATGATCTGGTTCCTGTCGAGAACAGTTATCTTCTGGCAAAGGCACTTAAAGCAAACGGTGTTAAGTTCGCTCAATATGTTTTCCCTGAAGGACATCACGGATTGTCACTTCCTAATGAAGCTTTCTTTACTGGAAAAGCAGGCGGTGACTACACGATGGAGCAGGTCAATCTGGCTATTGAAAATGTTCGTAAGGGAACGACTGTCGATGTATCCGAAGAGAGAAGACAGGAACTCATCGCTCAGTTTGATGCACCTCCTATGAGCTTTGAAAGCATGGAGATACCGACTTTTAATGACATCATGATGTGGCCTGATCTGGCAGTTGATTTCCTTGGAAAAGTCTTAAAATGATTTCGCTCCGATAACTCCGCTCATCTGATTTACGTGAGTTACGATTCCATCTTTGTTCATTACAAACTTTGTTCTATCACAACGGTCACTTTTTGTTATAAAATAATCATGCTATTTATTCTAAAGGGGGAACAAAAGAAATGAGTTTAATGGAAAGACCTGTCGTCAATACTTTGCCGGACGGCAGCAAGTATTTTGAACATACATATGAGAATTTCTTTCTCAAGGCATATGTTCCGAAAAATGATATTGACGGTCAGATCATCAACTACGGATTCAGAGCACCGCTGCTTCTTGTTTTCGAGGAAGAAAAGCAGAATATCGATGAGGCTGTTGCATTCGCGAAAAAGACCGGTCTTGAAGAGATCGCAGCAACCTATGATTCAACAGTGCTCTTTATCTATCCGACATGTGAGGGCGGATGGGAAAAGGCCGATGAGAGTGTTTATGTTGACCTCATCGCAGAAGTAAAGAATCATCCGGAATATGAGGACGGAATAGTATCATTCTTCAATTTCTTTACTAAGAGTTTTGAAGGCTTTTTCCTGAGAGGCGCCAAATTCAGGGCAGATATCTACAGTTACGGAAAATCTGCTGACTATGTAGCAACCAAACTTCTCAAGAAGATCGATGGCGAATT